>WJIM01000188.1 GCA_014730285.1 Candidatus Zixiibacteriota bacterium | reverse complement strand
GGCCGAGGCATGCACAAAGACGAAGTCTTTGCCTCCGGTTTCGCCTACAATGCGCGGATAAGATTTGTAGTTGGGAATATTCTCTCCGGCAACCTTCCACATATTCTGGAAGACCGGGGTTGAGCCGGTAAAGTGCACTCCCGCCAGATGGGGACTCTTCAGAACCAGTTCCCCGATAGCCGCGCCGGGAGCGGTGACCAGGTTGATAACGCCGTCTGGGAGCCCGGCATCCTTCATTACCTGCATGACGATATGTGCGGTATAAACGCCGGTAGAGGCCGGTTTCCAGACAACCGTGTTGCCCATCATGGCAGGGGAGGTAGGCAGGTTTCCACCGATGGAAACGAAGTTGAAGGGGGTTACCGCAAAGATAAAGCCCTCGAGCGGGCGGTACTCCATGCGATCCCAGACCGTGGGAGCATTACCCGGCTGCATATCGTAAATCATCTGGGCATAGTAGGGATTATAGCGGTAGAAATCTATCAGCTCGCAGACGCCGTCAATCTCGGCCTGGAAGACATTTTTGGAATGCGCCAGCATGGTAGCGGCATTCATGATATAGCGGTAAGGCCCGGCCAGAAGATCAGCCGCTTTCAGGAATATACCCAATCTGTGCTGGAAGGGCATGTCGGCCCATTTCTGTTTGGCATCCATAGCCGCCTTGACCGCCATCTTGACTTCCTCTTCACCACCCTTGGAATATTCACCCAGCTTCAGAGAGAGATTGTGGGGGGCTTTGATCGCGACCTTTTTGTCGGTACGAATCTCCTTGCCGCCGATCACCATGGGGATGTCGGCCGGATTGGCCTTTAAGTCCTCAATCGCTTTTTTCAATTTCGCACGTTCCGGGGAGCCGGGAGCATAGGAATACACCGGCTCGTTTTTCGGCTGCGGAATTCTGAAACTACTCATTCTATTTCCTCCAATTTAATTATTTTTTCAAATCCATTACGCTCACCTTTTAAAGCGCTAAAATTGATTAAAAATCTCAAACTGTCAAGTGTTTCATTGAAGAAAACGAATTTGGCTCTCCTCGGAGGTTGCTTAATTGATTTGACATGCCAAATTTAAAGAACTATTTTAAAGAACGTACGAGAGAACAGCAAATTTGAGAAACAGGCATGGGAATATAAATAAAAAGGTGACTCTATGAGCAATGATTTGCGCTATAATATAGCGGACCAACGGCTGGCCTTTACAGGCGAAAAAACCACCATGGCCATTGACGATGACTATTTAATAGAATTCAACCAGCTGCATCACAAAGTTCTGGATCAGTTCAATATTTCTCTTGTGGAGGGCTCGATTACCAAGATCTCCGAGGATATCTCCACCACCTCGAATCTGGGAGCGCTTCGCAACCGCCAGCTCAGGCAGTCGATTATACTGTCCGCGGCTCTATCGGCGGCCGCAGTCGGACTGACCGGCTTCGGAGCGTATGCCAAGCTGCGCAAAGAGGAGCAGACAAAAGAGAGGAAAAACGCGCTCAAACGTGCCAACGACCGTACCGCCGCCCAGGTTATGGGCGAGGTTCTTCAGCTTACCACCGATAGCTTCCCGCGCGGAGAGGAGGTTGTGATCGAGTGCTCCATAACCGAGGGAGTGCGTGTCAAGCCGGGCAAGGAGGCCGGAGGTAATCCCACTATCGCGGTCGGAGCGTTGTTCGGCAAACAGGAGCATCGCAGGGATTACGGGCTCAAACTGCATCCCAGCGTAACCATGCTTTCCATGGGAAATGACGTGATAGACGGTACCACCAAATCGGTGACCGGAGAGCATTCCTCACTCACTGCTCTTTTTCTGACGGAGTCGGGAGTAAAAAGGCATCTTCCGGATATATATGTACAGCGCTGGATGGGCGGCAGATATTTTGATGAGTTCAATCCACGGGCTACATCCACTCTTGAGGCTGCCGAGATCATTGCCAAGTCTTATGGCCTGAAAAAAATTGAAGATTTCAGCGCTTACTTTTTGGAGAGGTCACGGCATGAACCGCCGATGGACAAGCTCAATGCTGCGGGTATTGCCACGCCCTTTGATAAGGACGGCGACCTCTTTCCGGCGCTTCTGCTGGGCGAGGAGCATCTGCGATTTCCGGACGGCCGCGGGCTTTATTCCATGTGCGGCGAGATCGGCGGATCGGCCGAATGGGCCGTGGGGGTGCTTCCCCTGGTATGGCGCGGAGGCCAGGCCCTGGGCATGCTCACCAGTCAGTCTTACCTGACACGCAAGGATATCTCGGCGGCGAAAAAATGGAAAGAGCGTTTTCATTACACCGAGGAAGAGCTGATGCTTATCCACGACGCCCGGTTCGAGCACAAGCCTTATTTCACCATCCATGACATTCTCGAGGATCCCCTGGCGGGGGGAATTGCTGCTTTTGGAGCGATTTCCGACAATTATTTCTATCCCGATCTCAAGGGTGTATCGGTTGAATCAAACGGCAGGATGATACATACTCATACGATGGTAATCAATTCCATGGGCCTGGTACAGCACTGGCATTTGGTTTTCCAGTGCCGCAACAGCATCGAAAAAACGGTCGAGGCTTTCCAGTCGCCCAAGGCTCGGCTTGCGGGCCTGTCGGGTGAGGAACTGGAAAAGGCGATCGGCGAGATGTTGAACGATGTCGTCCAGAGAGAGCGTTTCCGGACATTCTTTATCAATGAATATTATCCGGCGATTATACATGTGCGCGATAAGATGGTGATCTTAAATCGCGCCATAGATGCTTTGATAGAAAGAGAAGCGCTGAACCCGATTGATAAGGAAATCACTCAAATTGTGCAGAAGCTGGAATACGACTGGTTCATTCACGACTGAGAATATCAGACATATCCAAATAAAAAATCCCATCCGTTTCGGATGGGATTTCTTTTTCAGGCAAACCGCTTTTATTTATCTTTCAGATGCTTGCTGACCAGCTTGGTCATCTCGAACATACTTACCTGCTTCTTACTTCCGAAGATCGGTTTCAGCTTGGCATCGGCATTGATGTTTCTCTTATTCTTGGCATCCTGGAGCTTATTCTTCTTAATGTAGGCCCAGATCTTCTTGGTGACCTCAGTGCGCGGGAGAGGCTTGGAGCCAACGATGGCGGCAAGGTCGTCAGAAGGCTGCAGAGGCTTCATGAAAGCCGGATTCGGTTTGCGCTTGCTTTTCTTCTTAGCGGCTTTTTTCTTGGCCGGTTTTCTTGTTGTTTTCTTGACAGCTTTTTTCTTAGCGGTTTTCTTTTTGGCGGCCGGCTTTCTGGCGGTTTTCTTCTTAGCCGTTTTCTTCTTGGCTACTTTTTTCTTGGCCGTTTTCTTTTTTGCCGCAGTTTTTTTCTTTCCAGCCTTTTTCTTTGCGGGCATCGCGAACTCCTTTTGTTAAAGGTTAATGAATATATTCAATTCTATTTCTATTCTAAATTCTCTGAGAGGATATCCTAACCGTTTGGCTATTTTCATAGAGGCGAATTAAAAATGTTTAAGAACATTATCAACAAAAATAATTAGCATTGAAACAAATATTCTCTCTGAAAAAAGCTCTTTTTGAGGAGGCGTTTTGGGCCGGAAAAAACCGTTTTTGCTTCAAACTGCCAATTGATCACAGCGAATTATCTTTGAGAAGCCGTGGAGGGCGTTGTGAGAGTACTTCAGTAGGGATTAGTCCTCGAGAATGTACTCGGAAATATCGATGCCGTATTTTTCGGGATCGACCAGATGAACGATATTACGCTTGAATTTATCGTTCTGCCGGTCGTATTCGGTCAGCTGCACCACCGGGGGATGTTCTTTTTTGCCCACTGTATCGGCGAGTATTTTCACATCCGGTCTGAACAAATCGTCAATGTTGTTTCGCACGACCAGCGCCAGCTCACCCGTATCCAGAAGCAGAAGTGAACCGACCGGGTATATCCCGATAATATGTATCAGCACCTTGAGAAGGTACGGGTCGAATTTTACATTGGTCTGTTTTATCATCTGCATTATAACCTGATCGACAGTGAGGACCTCCTTGCGGTAGGTTCGTCCGGAGGTAAGGGCGTCGAAATAATCACAGAGCGCCACGATTCGCGAAAACAGGTTCAATGTGCGTGTGCGGTTTATGTACGGATAACCGGTACCGTCCAGGTTTTTGTGATGTTCGAAAGCGACGATCATCGCACGCGCGGTATGACGATCCATCGGGAACGACTGCGACAGAGCCTTGGATCCGTAAACCGGATGTTCCTGCATTTTGGACCAGTCGGTGTTGTCGAAATTATCGGGCTTGTTGAGAAGATCGATGGGGATTCTGGTTTTCCCGAAGTCATGAAACAGGGCAGCAAAGCCGAGTTCGGCGAGCCTGACCTTATCCAGTCCCAGTCTGATTCCCATAGCCACTGCAAAGACGCTCACATTAACCGAATGCTTGTAAGTATACTGGTCGTAATTCCGCAGAGCGGTCAACTCGAGCATATACGATTCATTTTTTATGATTTCGTCTACGATACCGTGAATGGCGCGCTTGGCCTTGAAAAATACGGTGTTTTTACTTTGCTGCCGGTTATAACCGCCCATGACCTGCTGAACGATATTCATGGCACGGAAAAAGGTTTTCTTTGCTTTGGTGCGGCTGCTTTCAGCATTGTCTTCATCGCGTGTTTCCGTAAGAGTTAGGGCTGGAATGAAAGTTATGTTTTTTATGCCTGCCTCGTAAAATGTATCATTGAGCTTTTCTGCTCCGGAATTTTCTGCCTCGGACCTGACCATCTTCGAAAACGCTGTTTTGAGTTCGTCCAGAGTCGTATCAGCGAATACACGCACCCCGGAAACTCCCAGTTTCCTGAAGAGGTTCTGTATGTATTTGAAAGCAAGATATCCTTCAAGCTTAATCTTCAGCCTCTGCTCGTTAAGAAAGATGTAGCCGTCCGTTTCGGTGACGGATACCTCGGGTTCTAAGTCGAAGGCAACAAGCAGCAATTCATGGAGCTTACGCATCTGCTTTTTGAAATTCGCGTTCTGAATGTCGTAGAATGAGGCGGTTTTTATACAGATATACAACTGGGTAACAAGATCTCTGCCCAAAGCCTGAAGATTAGCTATTTCCCGCTTTTCCGCGCCGGTTAGCTGAACGCTGCTGTTTGCCGTATCGGGTTGATTCATTGATTCTCCTCGGGCTTTTTGTCCGCAATCAGCGGGCCTTTTTTCTCCAGAATCAGTTTCGCAAGATTGCCCAGAGAGCCTTTTTTCTTTTTGGCTGTATATTCAATAAATTCCCAGGCCTCCGGAATCTCGATCAGGGAAATCGCATGCAGGGCAGCTTCTTTTTTCTTCTCCACCGATTCGGATGAAAACAGGTTTATCTTTTTGACCATCTTTTTCAATATCGGGAGAGCATCCTTTTCTCCGGTTAATGCCAGCGCTTTCAGAAAATCCCTTTGCTCCTCGTATTCCATATCGTTGAATGAGCCGGATTTAATAATTATCGAAATCCTGTCAAAGGCAGGTTTGAAGCAATTTGTTGAAAACATCTCGATTATTTTGTGTCTGATTCTTTGGGAATCATCCCTTAAATGAGGCAGCAGAATCTCAAGATCCGAGAGGGAGGCCAGTTTTTCTATGGCAGCCACCGCTTCCCAGCGAACCCGCTCATCGAAGTGCTCCATAGCCTTGCGGAGATAGCTGAGACCTTTGGGATTGCCTATTTCTCCCAATATCAATGCCGCATTGCGGATCACATACCAGCGTGAGTCGTATATAGCGTTACCGATAATATCTATTCTTTGTCGTCCCTTATTAGCCAGGGCTTCGATAACCATTTTCCTGGCCGGGAAATAATTCAATTCACCCAGCATCCATATAAGGGATGGAAGGCTCTCCCATTCAAGCTCCTCCAGATAGAGACGAATTCCGTCCAGATCGCAGTTTTCCCCGCTGTTCAAAAGATTGGTGATTTTGGCTATTCTGATTCTATCTCCAACACGAGCGAGAGAGTCCTTGAATTTTGACGCGAATGTCTGGGAGTTCTTGCATATTTCCGAATGGCATTCCTTCATGCGTTTAATCAGGTAGACGAGCAGCGGGAACTGCTCGTTTTCGAGCATCTTGTCGAACATGCTATCGATCGTCTCGACACTCTCGTCAAATCCTGTCATCTCATCTTCGGAAAGCAAAATGTCGAATACCAGGTCGATGGCCTCGAACTCGATAATCAGATCGGCATCGGCAGCCATCAGTTCTTCCAGGTGACTTCTTTCCGCGGAACTGAATTCCTGAATATTTTTGAACATAGCGATGCTGTCTTGATCCGCAGGGATATCATCAAATTCATTCGTGGATTGATCATTCAGGGCATCCAGGGCATTTTCATTTTCTACCCTGGACTCCGAAAATATAACGTCTGAATATTCCACTTCCTGGCTCTGCCGCCCCGTGTAATCATCTTCTATCTCGGCCAGGGAGAAATTGTCCACAACATCATAATCTATATTTGCAAAGTCCCTTTGCCAGAAAAGATTTACCAGATCCTCATAATCATCACCGGCCCTGATTACGGTCAATATATCGTCGAAGAACTGCTCCCATTCGGACTGCTCGAGCGTATCCCTGAAGAGCAGGCGCCTGATACCGTCGCGGTGCAGAATTCTGGGCAGGTTTTCCTCGCGGGAGGGAGCGTTATGGATAATACTGCCGCGATCTAGAAAAGAGTCGGAATCGATATCAATCTCGATGCTGCCGAAATGCTGAAGGTGTTTTTTGAGCTTATTCCATCCGGACCTTTTAAATTCCCGGGGAATAGGATTATCCGGGGGGTAGATCAGGCTGGTCTTTATCCCTTTCGAAAAAACATTAAAGAATTCAGAAAGGCTCTCGGTTGTACCTCTTTCCGTTTTTCCTGCTGTGTATTGGGCTTGAGAGTGCATAAATTCCTTAATTCGACTACAGGTTTATTATAGTATCGGAATTATCAGCATAACTTTTATCAAGAAATCGACTTAGCCTGTTTCTTTCGAGCGAATAATTGTCAAAAGCCGCTCAAAGGTGCAGGTATATTTTTTTACTTTTTAGATTTGCATTAAAACTGAAAATCGTTATGTTCCGAAGGAGATCGACTCAAGCGCCCATTGAATGACAGGGGTTTTTGAGACCAAAAGAGGGAGAATTTAATGCTATTCGGGCATACTCAAATTCGGCTTAACTATCGAAAAATAATACATTTATCGATTGATTTTTGTTGATTTTTGGGATGCGGGTTATTAGATTTGCGCAAATTCCCAGGGTAAGAGGGAAAATTTATATTGACTATTATAACTTGGAATAGAAAATAAAAAACGGAACTTAAACCTTTCAGGGACGAAGAGCGGGTGTCAATCCCGCCTTATGATTCCTGCAAATCCCAAAACGGGGAGGTGGCACTTTGCAGAAAAATAAAGTGTTTGTATTGGCCATTATGGTAGTGTTATTATTAACCGCCAGCGCCTTTGCAGCCGAAACCACGGAGGCAATTGGAATGGGCGTTCGAGGCGGCGGTTATTTCATCGGCGGAGAGTGGGACGCTAACCTGTTCGGAGGTGCCGAAATAAACTTCGGCATACACCCGAATTTCGCAATCGGGCTTCTGGGTACTTATGGCCGTACCGGAGGAGCAGGGTTGGATTTGACTTCCGCAGATTTGCCCCAGCTTATAGCCCAGGAAGATGACCTTCTGATTACGCATCGCATAATCGAACTTGCTGGAACATTTTATATTTCACCGGAAAAGGAATGGAGACCTTATATCACCGGTGGTATCGGAATTACCTCCTGGGGCGTGGATGATCAGAGCGGAAACAGGGTTCAGGTACCCGATCTAAACGGGGAGATGTTTGATTTCGAGGATCAGCAAATGACGCTGATGTTCGGGGCTGGTATGGAATACTTCCTCGTGGATCAGTTCTCGATCGGCGCTGCCGCTCGTTATCATCTGTTTACCGATGTGATGACGAATTTTGAAGATGACCGCGATATTGGCGGTTCCGACGGACTCGATAATCCCGGCGGATTTTTTGAGTTTGGCGTTACTCTGACCGGCTATTTCTCATCCTGCGAGGATGATGACGATGACGGCGTCTGCAATGAAGAAGACCGCTGTCCGGAGACTCCCGCCGGATGTCTGGTCGACGAGACCACCGGATGTGAGCTTGATGCCGACGGCGATGGTGTTTGTGACGGTATTGATATGTGTCCGGATACACCGGCCGGATGCGAGGTTGATGCCGCGGGATGCACGATGGATACCGATAATGACGGCGTTTGTGACGGCATAGACCGCTGCGAAAATACCCCCGAGGATTGCGAAGTCGACGCTTATGGATGTCCGCTCGACGGCGATGACGATACTGTCTGGGATTGCCGCGATGACTGTCCCGATACTCCGGATGGCTGCCGGGTGGATGACAACGGCTGCGCGCTCGACGGTGACGGCGACGGTGTTTGTGACGGAATCGACCAGTGCCCGGGTACTCCGGAAGGACTGGAAGTTGATGATGTCGGCTGTCCGGTTGCCTATGAAATCCAGAAAGAGCTGATTCTTGTGGGCGTTACCTTCCCTGTTAACCAGGCGGTAATCACATCCGAATCTGCCGGTGAACTGGATAAGGTCGTTGAATCGCTTAAGGCTCTTCCTCACGTGAAGCTCGAGATCGCAGGTCATACCGATATCTCCGGACCGCGCGATTATAACGTTCAGCTCTCACAGCGCAGGGCCGAGGCCGTGCGCGATTACTTTATCGAGCAGGGCATTGCGCCAGACCGGCTGGTCGCCAAG
>WJIM01000187.1 GCA_014730285.1 Candidatus Zixiibacteriota bacterium | reverse complement strand
CCGTAAAGCCTTTCACATCTCTTTCGCTTTCTACAACAACACCCGTGCCCTTGATTTTCTCGTATCCCCCCAGCAGGTCGAGACATCCTGAAGAAAAGAATACTACCAGTGCCATAAGCGCAACCAGCATTTTGCTGCCGTGTAAATTCATTGTATCATCCTCCCTTATTTTATTAAACATTATTTTATATATCCACCTATACGGAACTCAGCAAAAAATGATACAAAAAACCGGAATTCTGAATTTAAATCCTCTGTGGAATATAAGACCGGTGATTCGAGGAAATGTTGCGGTTAATTTTTTTGTGAGAGTCTGCCGGGAAGCTGCTGGTTCTTATAGATTTTCTCGGACTTTTTGGAGAAGAAATTCCAGAGAACGAATTTGAAGAGGCTTTCCGGATTCCAGCTTTCTCCATCAAACGACTCCACCGCCGCCCAGCGCGGCTTTTTTCCGGCCAGCTTTTCACGTAGACGCATATCGGGGCTTAGAAGATCGCGGACATATCCGAATACACTTTCGACCAGAAAGACATCCGGCCCTTCTTTCTTTTCAAAGTGCTCGTGAGCGATATTGCCGGTACGGACTGTTATGCGCGAGCTGTTGGCCTCGACAGTAACATCAAATCCCGAATTAGATTGACGAGGAAACTTCAGCACAGCCTTCGGCTTTTCATCATCGATCTTCCAGTCATGCGGCAGATCGGGATACTTCGACAAAATCTCGGTTCCGTAATCAACGAATTCCTTTACAAGTCCGTTATCCATGTATTCCCCGTACTTCCAAACTCACTTCTATTAATAATTCATTTTGAGAGTTGGAGTTCCCAATCTCCCCGCTATGCCCACCGTATATCTCGTCTGATCCTCATCATTTAATTCGAATGTAAACGAATTCTTGAATTCCGAACTTAGCGCCTTATCGGTCAGCCGGACAACTGCGACGGCGGTGCGTCCGGCGGGAATCGACTCGGGAAATTCTATGCTTAACAGATTTTCCGGAGACTCGACCAGATTCAACTCGAAATCCTGATCCGAAACATTGGTAATTCTCATTTCCTTAACACGTTTAGAATTGTCCGAATCAATCATGAACTCCAGCATCAAAGGTTCCACCGCCAAAGGAAACATTGAATCCTGATCGGTAAGAATCTGTGCGATAATCGTAAGCTGTCGTCTGTCAGAGCCTTCATTGGTCTCAATTATCGGGCGTTTGAATGTTCTCCCTTTGTATCTGCCGGTGCTGAAGATAATTTTCAGACGGGCACTGTCGCCGGGAGCAATAACATCCTTCTCCAGAGGCGCCCTGGTACAGCTGCAGCCGGTCTTGATATTGTTAATCACAAGTTCCTTATCCCCGGCCGACTTAAGCCAAAAATCGTGATACAACTCGGCGTTTTGCGGAGCATAACCGAAATCGAAATAGGAATGCTGGAATTCCATTTTGGGCTGGGCGGAAAGCATGGACGGGATCATGAATATAGAGATCATCAGAATAGCTGTGGATAATTTATGCATAACACCTCCTGAGTTGTTCATTGCTATTAATATAATACCGAATTTACATATTGCCGTTCCATAATGCAAATTTTATTGACGACCAAGAACCCGGCAACCTGGACATTGTATAATATGTAAACATTCAGTTCTACGGGGAGGGCAGGATAATGAAAACCGCCAGATACCTTACTATCATATTTCTGACAATTATAATATTTGCATCAGTTATCAATGCCGAGGATATCGATTACCTGTTTGTAGGAGAGATGGAGCAAGGCATTGGAAAGAGCCATCAGCTTATTTACAGATTGAAATTCGAAGATGGTGATTTTACCAATATAGAGGAACTTCATCACTTGCAAAATGGCACCTCCATTTTTAATGATCTCAGGGATGCAATAATTATTGAAAACAGATATGCCATAGCGCCGGCCGGGCAAATTTTCGATCTCCAATTCGAGGAATTCAGATATGGACAGGATTATAGTGATGGATATTTGGGCTATGATGGTTTTTATTCATATTACCGCAGATATGGCCAGTGGGGCAAACGTAGAGGCGTATATTATTTCGACATTGCCATAGGACGCGAGCCAATACTAATACAGGATCGATCAGCCACAATTTATAAAATGGCCAATATAAGCTATTTTGATGATCCCGGTTTTTCACCTGATTATAGATACTATGCATTTTTCAAGTGGCCAACTCCTTCAATTTCTAATGAGCTCTGGATAAAAGAGGTAGAAACAGGCGAAGAATGGATAATCGCTGAGGATTTACATACAGGTGCCGGATCAGGTTCCATCTTGCATCCTCCTCCCCCGTCTTTTATCTGGCTGGAAGGTTACAGGATACTTACCCAGAAGGATGACGGCATATTGATTACTGTTAATCCAAATGGAAATATTCGTAATTTGCTTCAAATCAATCCTGAAAAAAAACTATATGCCAGTCCTAAATTCGAGCTGGATAATAATGGCAATATAGTTTACACTTACGGTGTGCCATATCTTATAGACTTGGAAAACCGCACGGCTGCTGAATATCTATGGAAACCTCTCGGTTATGGCTTCGAGGTCAATACCGTCAGAAAGGAAGAGGATATTTATTTCAAGACAATTAGATATATGGGTGAGGTTATTGGTGAATGGTGGAGTTCTATGCCGGATTTCGCCGTGGATGAAAATTATATCGCCCTGCCTTACCGTGACGAAGAATTTCCAGGAAGTGCAGTTGACGGTATTGCTGTCTGGAGCGCACACACAGAGCAGTGGACCAAAATCGAACTGGATGAATTCAATGGTTTTCTGGGATGGATATCTGAATGATAATTTTACATCGTTAAATGCTCAATCAATATCTTCACCCCGATCGCAATCAGCACTATCCCCCCTATTATCTCCATCGGCTTGCCGAATTTTGAACCGAGACGGCTTCCAATCTGCATTCCTATAATGGTAATAATGCCCGTTATAACACCTATGATCAAAGCCGGGTACCAGATATTTATCTCCAGCATGCCAAAGCTCAAACCGACTGCAAGGGCATCGATACTGGTCGCCACCGAAAGCATAACCAGGCTCACGCCCCGGCTGGGATCGCCATGCGGCTTTTCCTCAACATCTCTGCTCAATGCTCCGTAAATTGCCTTAATACCGATAAATGCCAGCAGTCCGAATGCTATCCAGTGGTCCACCGGTGCGATGTATTTCTGCACACGGCTTCCCGCCATCCATCCGATCACAGGCATCATGGCCTGAAAAAGTCCGAAATGGAACCCGAGACGGAAGATATGGCGTCCGGTAATTCTTCCAATAATCGCGCTGGCCGAGATCGCTACGGCAAAAGCATCCATTGCCAGGCCGACGGCGATTCCTATGATTATAATAAGACTCATTCTCGGGTGTTATGCTCTTCTTCCCATTTCTGCATCGTATCCATATATTTATAGCCGCTGCCGGTTATGAATAACACGATCCTTTCATCCGGTTTAACAAAGCCGTCTTTCAGGAGCTTTTTCAGACATGTTAACGTAGCGCCGCCTTCGGGAGAAGTGAAGATTCCTTCTTTGGAAGACAGTGCCATCGTATCCGCCATCAGCTCATCATCGGATACTGCCATGGCGGTCCCGCCGCTCTTGCGCACCGCTTCCAGCATCAAAAAATCGCCCACCGCACCCGGCACACGAAGACCGGCTGCCAGTGTATGCGGGTCCTCCCAGGCCGGCGCATAATCCAGACCCTGCTCGTAAGCCCTCGGAATCGGCGCACATCCCTCGGCCTGCACAGAAATCATCTTGGGCCGGAAACTTCCGATCCAGCCCATCTTCTCCATCTCATCAAAAGCCTTCCACATGCCGATCAATCCGGTTCCGCCACCGGTGGGATAAATTATCACATCGGGCAGGTCAAAATAAAAATCCTCGGCCAGCTCATACCCCATAGTCTTTTTGCCCTCGATCCGATACGGTTCCTTGAGAGTCGCTACCGAGAACCATCCCTCGTTTTCGACAAGCTCCGCCGCCCGTTCACCGCAGTCCTTGATAGTACCATCGACCAGTTCGATCTGTGCGCCATGATACTTCGCATCCACCAGAAACGGCGCGGGGACATCGAGAGGCATTATGATCTTACATTCCAGTCCGGCACGCGCACAGTAAGCGGCCAGCGCCGAACCGGCATTTCCAGCGGTCGGAATAATCAGCCGCTTGAGCCCCAGCTCTTTAGCGCGGCTGACTGCCATGCCCAGGCCGCGAGCCTTAAATGATCCGGTTGGATTCGTGGTCTCATCCTTGAAAAATAGATTGGGAATGCCCAGCTCATTGCCGATAGTGCGGGAGATCAGAAGCGATGTTCCGCCCTCGCCCAGCATCACGATATTCTCGCAGTCGAAAACCGGCAGCACCTCAAGATACCGCCACATGGTTGCATTGCGTTCCTTGAGCTTGTCCTTAGTGAGATTTTCCGCGGCCAGACCGTAATCATAATTAACCAGAAGCGGCGAGCCGCATTTACATAAAGTCAGCACCGAATTTATATCGTAGCGTTCACTGCACTTGGGGCAGAATATATCTTTTACCGATGTGTTCGTTGTCGCCATAATTCTCTCGCTTTCACTCAGCCCTTAATTTAATCTTCTAAGAGTTGACCATCCTCTGATATTTCTCCTGAATCAGCTTCGTAAGCTCACCTGGCCGGCCGTTACCGATCTTTATATCGTCAACATTAACCACAGGGGTAATCTCGAGCGTTGTACTGGAGACAAAAGCCTCATCGATTTCTGAAATCTCAATATACTCAATCGCCTTTTCAACGATTTCGATATTGAGTTTATTGCAAATTTCGATCACAGCTCGGCGCGTGACACCGGAGAGGATTTTGTTCGATTCGGGATGAGTCCATACTTTGCCCTCCATAACAGTGAAGAAATTACTGTGCGTACCCTCCAAAAGAACCCCACCATTCACAAAGAGAGCCTCCGCCCCGCTTTGATCAAATGCTTTCTGATGCGCAAGGACATTGGGCAAAAGATCGATTGTCTTGATATCGCAATGATCCCAGCGGTCATCCGGCACGGTTATTACCTTGATGCCGTATTTCTGATAAACCCTGTTGGGACTGAATTCGGCTGCGGCAATATACACAGTTGGCAGAATGCCCTCTGGAGGGAAACGATGGGCACGTTTATAAACACCGCGTGTAACCTGAATATAAATATTGGCAATATTTTCTTTCAGATTGTTTCTTTCGATTAGACTGCGGCAAAACTCCTTGATTTCATCTGCATTTTCGAGTTTTATCCCGGCGAACTCACATCCCCGCTTAAGCCGGGATATATGTTCTTCAAGCCGAAACGGCTTCCCATTATATGCAAGCACGACCTCATAAAGGCCGTCTCCAAATAGAAAACCGCGGTCATCGGGAGAGATACGCACATCGCCTTTATCGATGTATTTCCCGTTAATGAATATTACCATGCATCAACCACTTCGATTGTGTTACTGACACAGCATAATAATCAAAATAATAGCTGATCGAAACAGATTTATGTAATCTCCGGGATAACTATTTTATATTGACAATACGGTCACTGTTCGCCTTATTGCAGTCGTAATCTTAAAAGGTCCCTGCATCAAAAATTGCTAATGGATTGCTATGACTGAGGCTCGAAAAAAACCCGGCGTCGGTGTAGTCTGGCCGATTGCTATAATTATTATGGGTATAGCCGTTATATTTATGGCTTACCAGAACTATCAGCTCCGCAAGGAAATCGCCAATCTCAGATCACAGGCATATCCCGCTTCCAGCATACCCTCGGTTGAAAGCGCGGATGTCGCTTTGGAGTTTGAGGCATATCTTCCGGACGGCAGCGACTTTTATTTCAGCCCGGACTCTCTTGAAAGCCCTCTCATCTTAGCCTGGTTCAGCTATGACTGCGAGCCATGTCTGGATGCTATGGCTCAATGGAATGTTCTGGCGGCGGATTATCCCGAGAGGATTATGGGGGTCGAGACCAGGAATTGGAATGAAGGCGCTTTGTTTTCAAAAGATGACGCAGCTTTTCCGGTTCTGACTCTGGCCTCGGATCAGACAAAACAGGATTATGAAATCTACTCCACTCCCCAGACCATTGTTGTTCTCCCTGACAGCATAATCGGATACGTAAAACACGGCGTCCTGGATGAACGAAGCATCGCGAAAATCCGGGAGATACTCAGCCCAGTGCAATAAAAAAATACCCCCGGCAGGACTCGAACCTGCTACCCTCTGCTTAGAAGGCAGATGCTCTGTCCAGATGAGCTACGGGGGCATTAATTCTAATCTTCAAAATCGGACGACATGCCGAAAAGCATATGATCCAGGGAGTATTTATT
>WJIM01000186.1 GCA_014730285.1 Candidatus Zixiibacteriota bacterium | reverse complement strand
ATTAAGCATTATATAATGTTAAATGCTTACCACCAGAGTAAATTTTATTTTTTCGGGAAGCGCTGATACTTCGAATTGCACAATCCCCTATTTCATGTATCGACAGTTATTTTCATCTCCAAAGAGGCGTAATTTGTTTTAGGGTAATTTTATTAAAATATTAGTGCGATTAATTGGATTTGAATTTATAAATTTCTTGCGTAAATTAGAAACCATGTATTCAGGAATATATATCCATCTTCCGATCTGTAAATCACGCTGCATTTACTGCGATTTCTACTCCCAGACCAATCCCGATCTGGAAGGCAGAATCGTTGAAAGCCTGTTGAGAGAGATAGAGCTGACTGCCCGAAAATACAGCGATTTCAGGGCGCATACACTATATCTCGGGGGAGGCACTCCCTCCTTTTTCGCTGATGAGAATATCGGAAAGTTGTTGCGGGCGATAATTTCCAGTTTTACCTCTCCCGCAGATGACCTGAAAGAAATAACGATTGAAATGAATCCGGACGATGTCGACCTCGATAAGCTTAATAACTATAAAGACTTTGGGATAAACCGCATTTCACTTGGCGTGCAGTCGTTCGATGACAAGGTACTTCAATTTCTGAAGCGGCGTCATAATGCCAACCAAAGCCTGAACTCGATAGAACTAATCAAAGAATCCGGATTCACAAACTTCTCCATCGACCTGATCTTCGCTATCCCAAACCAGACCATTACGCAATTAAGGGAATCGCTTGAATCCGCAATCGAGCTTAAACCGTCGCATATCTCACTCTACTGCCTGACTTATGAACCGCTTACGGAATTACACAACATGCTGAATTCCGGGGTAATTGCGGCTCTAAGCGATGATACTCAGGCCGAGATGTTTCGTGAAGCGATCGTCATGATCAAAAACGCCGGATATCGTCAATACGAGCTTTCCAATTTTGCCCGTCCCGGTTATGAATGCCGGCATAACCTGGTATACTGGAAAATGGGAGATTATCTGGGATTCGGTCCCTCGGCACATTCATTGTATAAGAGAACCAGATGGGCTAATTATCCTGACCTGAAGAAGTATGCCGATTATCTCAACACCGAAAGACTTCCTCGTAACTCGGAGGAAAGGCTGTCCCCGGAAAGAAAAGCGGAGGAATATATGATGTTGAGCCTGCGGCTGGATGAGGGGATTGAATTGGATGAATATCGGAAGATTTCGGGCGTCGATTTAATGAACATGAAGAAGCCGATTGTTAACGGACTTATTAAAAGCGGTCTGGCTGAGATTTCCGGCAAGCGGCTGCGTTTGACACTGGATGGCGCAATGGTTGCGGATGAGATAATTGCTCAGTTGATTTAGATTTCAGAAATGATGGTTTTCCTGTTGAAATAATATTTATTTGAGTTTTATTGGAACGGTTATGGAATTATTTGAAGACGACAAGACCGGCATTTCCTCCGGCCAGCCGCGACCTCTCGCGGACAAAATGCGTCCCCGGAATATCTCCGAAGTCCTGGGGCAGAATCATTTATTGGGTGAGGGCGCTCCTCTCAAAGTCGCAATAGAAAGCCGCCAGATTCCCTCGATGATTCTATGGGGGCCGCCAGGCTCGGGAAAAACTACGATCGCAACAGTAATCGCGAAAACCGTGGAAACCCGTTTTATCTTCTTCTCAGCGGTGACCTCGGGAATCAAGGACGCCCGGCTTGTAGTGAATGAAGCGGAAAAAGAATGGCAGCATTATAATAAGCAGGCTATTTTGTTCGTGGACGAAATCCATCGCTTCAATAAAGCCCAGCAGGATTTCTTTCTGCCGCATGTCGAGAAAGGCGTGATTATATTAATTGGCGCCACAACTGAGAATCCGTCATTCGAAATCATAAGCCCCCTGCTTTCCCGCTGCACGGTTTTCACACTCAATATGCTTACTGGGGGAGATATAAAGAAGCTGCTAAAACGCGCTCTCGCGGATAAAGAGCGCGGGCTGGGAGATTATCCAAACCAAATCCCTGACGATGTCCTTGATTATCTGGCATCTATTTCTGACGGGGATGCGCGCCGGGGGCTTTCTTACCTGGAGATGATTACGGCGCATTTCAGCGAAAAGGGCGCTGAGATTAATATGGAAGCGGTGGGGAAAATCCTGCAAAAAAAGACCATGCTCTACGATAAATCCGGCGAAGAGCACTATAATCTGATTTCAGCTTTGCATAAATCGGTACGCGGCTCTGATGTCGATGCTTCCCTTTATTGGCTGGCGAGGATGCTGGAATCGGGCGAGGATCCTATGTATCTGGCGCGTCGTCTGGTCCGAATGGCTGTGGAGGATGTCGGCGTGGCCGATCCGAATGCCCTGACAATTGCCCTGAATGCAAAAGAGACGTATCATTTCCTGGGCTCGCCCGAGGGCGATCTGGCGCTGGCTGAATGTGTGGTTTACCTTGCAACCGCTCCGAAGTCGAATAAGATTTATGCCGCATTTAATGCTGTTAAGCGAGCCGTAAAAGATAATCCTTCCGAGCCGGTGCCGTTGCATATCCGTAATGCTCCCACCGGACTGATGAAGGACCTGGGCTACGGCAGGGATTATAAATACGCTCATGATTATGACGATGCTTTCGTGGATCAGGAATATCTGCCGGAGAGACTGACGGGCAGAAAATTCTACACACCCTCGAACATGGGCTTCGAGAAGAAGATCGCCGAACGTATGGCCTGGTGGCAAAAGAAGAAAAAGGAACTCGGAAAAAAAGGCCAGGACGATTAATAGCTTTATTTCTCGATGCTTATATCACCCTCAATTCCTTAAGGTGCAAAACTACAGCAATCTATTGTATCCCATGATCCGGGACTGCATGTTCCGGGGGCTGCTCCCCCGATAAAGACATAATTGATGACCCAGACCGCGTCAGAAACATTAACCGCCGCATCATCATTGGCATCCCCACAGGCCAGAACAGGCTGAGGCGGGTCGCCGCCTATGAAGACGAAGTTAATTATCCAAACCGCATCGGAAACATTCACGGCCTGATCGTCATTGGCATCACCGCATATTCCTACACACTCGGGTGCAGGAGGCGGGGATGATACCGCAGTGGAATAGACGAAATCTCCCACACTTGTAAAATCGCCGTTGGCGGCATTGCCAGCCAGATAAAAAGTGATTTCACCGACATCGGTGGACGGCGCTCTCCAGTCAAAACTCCAGCTAACAGGACCGTCGACAGAACCAAAAAATGTGCCATCCAGGGTCTGCTTGACATAATCTTTCATAGGCGAAGAATTATCCGACAATTGTGTATTAATGCCGTCTGTAATCGTGAATTCACCGGCAGCGTCATTGAACGGATCGGATGCCGTAAGCTCGAATCCCCAGCGCTGCTGTTCGGGATCCTCGATTGTAACGGTCAGGGTATAAGTTTGATCGAATGCATATTCTGACGGCGCTCCGCTAAGGCTTAGCGAACCGTCGCCGCCGCTGCTATTTGCATGACAATCGGAGCACAATCCCTCGCCCGGCGCTCCGGTTTTTCCATCCGGCGGTCCGGAGGAAAAAGCATTGATAATTTGCGGCAGGAAAAAAGCAGTCACAAGCAGGGATACTACAAATGCAACCTTACGAACGCGTTCAACCAGCATAAGGCATCCTTAGTTAGATCTTTAAAATAGGCTTGGCAACTTCTGTTACAAAGCTAATTATTGGCTTAATAAACACAATACGAAATGATTTTGTTTCCATAGACTTCTTTAGAAAACATTAACAAATATAAAAAGCCCCGCATTTAGCGGGGCTTTTTCAATAAGCATACATCTTGGATCAGCAGTCGGGAAAACCATCGCCGTCAATATCGCACGGTTCATGCCCGCCCTGGAATACGTAGATGATTACATAAACCACATCGGTAATATTCACCTTAAGATCGCAGTTGACATCAGCCGACTCGAATGTAGGCGGCGCCGGTCCTTCCAGGAATATGTAATTGATTAAATAGACCGCATCGGTGACATTAATTTCGTTATCCGTATTCATATCGCCGCAAACAGGCATCTCAGAAACTTCGAATATAAATATATCTTCCACAGTATTCGGAATTGTGGAATTGAATCTTGCAACCGTACCGTACTCCGGATGATCAAACATACCTGAATAATCATTGAATACCACACGTCCCAGATGGAAACTGTTTGGCCAGTCATAACCGGCATCGCCTGCATTCTCAGGTAGAGGTTCAGGCGGATATTCAGTTTCCGTAATATAAATTCTATCACCCCAGCTCCAGCCTCCGGAGCCATCATCATCGATAATAAAGAAGAAGTCTCGACGATCGGGAGTCGGGCTGTCTCCGGAATAATGCCAAACTTCGAAGGGCGCACGGTTCGGCCATTTTTGATCGGTTATCCAGTCATAATATTCACTGCCGGTTGAAGTGAATCGTATCTCCCATGATTCCACGCCCATCAATCCCCGCCAGTCAAATCTGGCACGAGATTCATCGCTGCTGCCGGATAGGTCAGATGAAATGTACCAATCACCGGTTGAATTCAAGGACCAGAAAACATTATCGGGTGGATCGACAAGCCCTGAGGAGTTGTAGATTTCAATAACTCCGCCGCTGGAATCGCTAGCGGGCAGTGCAATTCCGGATTCCGGTCCGATCACCCGCACCATGATACCATCGATAATCTCATAATTATAATCGCCGCTCTGATTCGTCTGATTAATAAGTAGATTCAAGCCGTCTCGTTCAAGATTCCAGGTCCCGGCCGGATTGAAATTCACCTCATAATTTCCTGACACTAATTCTTCCATATCAACATATTCAACGGCAACCAGACCCTGGGAATTTCCTGCAATATGATCTGCGGTATCCGTATATTCTGTCAAAGGGCTGCTTTTTGGAATTATGGTTATCGGTTCAATCGGAGATTCCAGCGTGGCAGCGTTAAAGCCGAGGAAGTTTATTCCTGCGAAGACCGAATCCTCCGGCAGAACATCCTCGATGTTTACCAAATATCCTGTCACCGCGAAATAATAGGGCATTTCGTTAATAATTGGACCGCCGAAAACCATATCCTCATCGAGATAGTAGTGATTCATCGTACCTGCTTCGGTCCCGGTCTGCACGACCTTCAGTTCCGGCAGATTCGTTTCCGGATTCACGACCCAGTTATAAATCGTCTCGAAATTCCATGGTCGCAAGACTGAGTCGCATTCAGGCGGTTCGCTACTACAATCGATTACATACTCACCTGCTACTCCCTCAAATGTCATCTGCGATTCTGGAGCTGTCATATCAAACGTCGCTATTTTATGCCATGGGCCGGATTCACTCTCACCTTGATATATATTGAATCCCTCGAAAACGAAAAATTCACCCAGGGGCTCGAGATAATCCTGATAGTAATCCTGCATATCGGTGGACCAGATAAGGTCAACCGCGCCATCCAGACCGCGTCCATAAACATCAAATACCATCGGGCTTTGGGGAAGATCAAACATGTTATCGTATACCATCTGGACAGCCTGATCATGTTCTTTCAGTCTTGTTATACTTTCCAGCCTGTTATCGCCCTGCCCCACAAGAACTGCTGCGACTACCTCCTGTGTGTCTCCCGGCATCATGTCGAATGGCCCGGTGCTCATCATAAAACGCCTGTCATCTGCGGCAACATCAAGCCAGCCTGTTCCGGCAACCGGATCACCGGGATGCATGAAGGTAGTTGTATCTCCATCAGGGCTTACCAATGGCGCGCCTGTAATCGAATCACCCTGCATGTAATTGTATGTTTCGATTGGGGATTCAGGATCGGTACCATTGATATATTTATTGAATGAAGCCATAGGCAAATTTCTATAGCCATAAATCCATTCACCCATATAAATGGCACTGTCAGACGGATCTCCCTGGACTATTGGGCCCTGCAGAAAATCGAAACCCACCGCCGGGGCCTTATCTCCATATACATAATCACCACCTGCTTCATTATAGCAGTATCCCAGCGAAAGTATGGTATCGCACCCTACCAGGTCATCGCCGGCATGTCCGAGGTCAGGATCGCACCAGAGCGAGATATAAGTATCATTTAAAGTTTCTCCACCCTCATTTATTATCAGGTATTTCAGATAGATCACCCGACCCAGGTCACCAGGACGATCATAGGCAAATGAGGTCTGCTGGATTTCGAGGCCCAGCGGATCTGTCATTCCGGCATTGTTATTGTGGGCGGAAGCATCGGCATCATTGAAGACCGACCAGCACATCTGATCGCCGTACATCAATGGATCGCCGCTGCCATCGATCGGAGCGCCCTGATCCGAGGGCCAGTTGGCATAATCCGGATTGGTCTGGGTATTGTCACCGCGGTTTATTTTGTAGACTTTATATTCCGGGCCATCCGGCACAGGCTGTCCGCCCTCCATATTGCCTGGCACATATTCAGTGCCGTACTCTGCTATGGTAATACGTACCTGCCCGTTAACCATAGCGCCAACCCAAATACCGGCTGCATATACAACGGTTTTATCCGTGCCTCGAGGATAATAAAGACCATCGTTCTTTCCAAAAACCATATCAGAGTCATAGGCAAAATTGCCGTTATTATAGATGAAGCAAAGCAGGTTGTTGATATTGAGATAGGTGTCTTTATCCGTATCCTGTGCAATGTCGGCGGACTGATCCTTATTTTGGTCATAAGGCTCAGCCCATACTAATGATCCCATCAGCAGAAGCGCCAATGCCGCTACAATAAAAATCCTTGCGGTTTTCATACCGCCTCCCATGTAAAGATTTTATATCACAT
>WJIM01000185.1 GCA_014730285.1 Candidatus Zixiibacteriota bacterium | reverse complement strand
TGCTTGAAGTATACCTGTATCCGGATTGCGAATCGCGCACGAAACGGCCGGAAAAACAGGAGATGATAAGCGAGGTCAGCTCGTTAGTCAGAAAACGCTCGAAAGGCATATTGCCGAGATTTCTTTCACGGGTGCCAACTATCACATCGGCATCATTTTCTTCCGCAACCTGTATAAATTCCGGAATCAGATCGGGATCATGCTGAAGGTCGGCATCAATCGAAATCACTCCATCATAACGATTTTCCAGCGCATGCTTAAAGCCGGTTTTGAGAGCTTCGCCTTTGCCTTTATTTATTTCATGCGGAAGGACCACCGCCCCGGTTGATTTGGCGGATGCACATGTATTATCCGGGGAGCCGTCCTCTACAATCAGGATATCCTTTTTGTCGACATACTTATTTATGCGTTCGACCAGTTTCGGTAATGTGTCGGCGGCCTTGTATGCAGGTATTAGAATAAGTATTTTCATAAGCAGATCATCTTAAATGTTATATACATCATCATGCATATATATTCATATTATTGATAATAATACATGTTTATTGTATCCTCGTATATCATTGTCGTGCTATAACTTACTATTTATAGCGTTTGTTTGGCATTAATCGTTCATTCCGGGTTGATTAGTACCGTTAATTGCAAGAATATACATGAAAAAGGCCGCAGTCAAAACCGCGGCCTCTTTCCTATTTAAACTAAAGCCTTACTTCAAGTCGATCCATTGAATCTGTGTGCAAGTGGAATCGTGATCCCAGATATCGCTGCTTAGATTAGTTTCGTTGTCATACAAAAACAGCCGCCCATGATTCGCCAGCGGATTGGGATTGACCACACCCGCCAGATAGCGTCCCGAGGGCGACATGCGAACCTCGATATACGGCCTCTTGACTACCTCGGTTATAATCTGCTCTCCCTGATCGACGATAAAGAGATCGTTCAAAACCGTTCCATCATATTTTACGCCCTTGGCATATACCATGAATTTCTCTTCACCCAGAACCTTGGGAAGCATAAATTCGCTGTACATCTCCTTGAAGTATTTATTGCATTTGGCGCGCGCAAGATTGCATACCTCAAGGTTTATGAGCGGAATCGAGGGCGACAGATCGGCTATATACAGCCCTGCCGATTCTCCGCATGAATTGGCCGACAAAAGGAGACCGTCAGAGCCGTTCAGCCATGAAAATCCGGTAATATTATCGAGTTCATAGATATTGCGGTAGGTTGCAGAATCCATGGTATAGACATCAAACCTGAGCCTGTTTGCCACGCAGTATGACTGCAGACAGAAGCTGTTGCCGTCGGGCGAAAACTCCCCACCCCAGTTGTAATATGACTCGCAGACTCCCATATTGGGACGTTTGCGGTGAGTAAAGATGTACTTGATCGTCTCCTGATCAAGATTAACAAGCATCGTCCCCATAGTATCAACACAGGCCACGTATTTTCCTGCGGGATCTACAGCGACTTTGTACTTATCGCGCACCGCATCCCAGCTTTCGACCACAAAAGTCATCACGATTTTCTCGTAATCATAGGGATATGCCCTGGTTACCAGCTTCAATCCCAGATACTCCTCGGTGACCGGATTGGTAACCACAGTCGCCAGCATACGGCCGTCCGGGGTAATATCATACCCCGCCACGCCGTTTATCGGATACGAGGTTATGGTATCGAAGGAATTCGCCGCCGGATCGTACATATAGATGTTGGGGACCCTGGTATCCTCCGAAATAAACAGCAGACGTTCATCTGCCGCCAGGTAACCTGCCATCAAAAGGCAGATTAAGACCGCCGGTAAAATATATCTTTTCATTTCCCCTCCATGGGTTAAGGATATAATCTCGAAAGCATTCGCGGGAATGGAATCGTTTCCCGTATATGCGGAAGGCCGCAAAACCAAGCCACAGTGCGCTCCACCCCCAGGCCGAAACCTGAATGCGGCACCGAGCCGTACTTGCGTAAATCCAGATACCATTCATAGGCCTCTTCCGGAAGCTCCTCCTCACGGATTCGCGCCAGAAGTTTCTCCAGATCGTCCTCACGCTGCGATCCGCCGATAATCTCGCCATACCCCTCCGGTCCCAGAAGATCTGAACAGAGCACAGTTTTGGAATTCTCCGGATTTTCCTTCATATAAAAAGCTTTGGCCTCTTTGGGATAATTCATCACGAACACCGGGCGGTCGAATTCCTGTGATATCAATGTCTCGTCTTCAGCGCCCAGATCATCCCCCCACTTCACACTGCTGCCTTTTTCCTGCAGGAATTTTATGGCATCATCATAAAGCATCCGTTCAAACGGCTTCTTAATCTTCTCCAGAGGTCCGGTATCTCTTTCAATCGCTTCAAATTCTTTTCGGCAGTTCTCAAGGCAATGTTCGATCGTATAAACGACCATATCCTCCTGCAATTCGATATCGCAATTAAGATCGCAATAGGCCATCTCCGCCTCGATCATCCAGAATTCCGTCAGATGTCTTCTGGTCTTGGATTTCTCCGCCCTGAACGTCGGGCCGAAACAATACACATTTTTATGCGACATACAGGCCGCCTCCAGATAGAGCTGGCCGGTCTGCGCCAGATAAGCCTTGCCCAGATCAAAATAGTCTGTGCTGAACAAAGTCGAGGCTGTTTCGCCGATCGAGCCCGTGAGAATGGGTGTATCGATCAGGATAAAATCACGCTCATAGAAGAATTTACGGATAGCATAAATAATTTCATTCCGGATTTTTAGTATATGAAACTGCCGCTGGCTTCTGAGCCAGAGATGGCGCACACTCATCAGAAAGTCCGTACCATGCTCTTTCTTCGTAATCGGATACTCTTCGGCAATTTGCACCGGTTCGAGGTTCTTGATAGTAAGTTCATATCCTCCCGGAGCGCGGTCGTCCTTACGGACAGTTCCGCTTACGATAATCGAGGATTCCTGTGTCAGCTCCTCGAACATATTAAACTGTTCCTCAGGAACTTCCTTCTTGAGCATCACTCCCTGCATTATGCCGGTTCCGTCACGAACAATCAGAAAATGAATTTTGCCGCTCGATCTTTTATTATAAAGCCATCCTTTGATGGTTACGTCTTGTCCGTCGTATTCACCGGCGTCGGCAATAGTAGTCTCGATCATAATCAGTCTCTCCTGTGTACATGAAACTTGATTTTGTATCTATCCGATATTAATGCGTTCATTACAGCCGAAATTATTGTTATCAGAAGCGCCGCCAGCACAGCTCGCCAGAACGATTCGATTTCCACGCCCGACACTATAGCGGCCATGAGATATAATAACGCGCCGTTTATTATCAGGGTAAAAAGGCCCAGGGTTAGTATGGTCAAAGGCAGCGTTATCAGAACCAGCAGCGGCCTGACCAGGGTATTAAGCACCCCCAGCACCAGGCTGGCAACAATCCAGGCACCGGGTGAATCGATTGCGATCAGATCGAACAGCCATGATACCAGGAATATGGCTGTGGCATAGATTATTACCGATGTGAGAAACTTGACCATTAGCGACGACCTCTTGCCCGATAGGTCAGGCAGGAATACTGCTCGATCACCCGTGCCCGCGATAACTGCATCCAGTAAAGCGGACCCTGCCCTGTTTTTTGGGTAAAGGTAAATAAATTGTCGAAAAGGTTCAAGGGTATTCTGGGAATCATAAAAAGATTATCACCGCCATTAAATCTGTGCGGCACACCGCAAAAGGCCGCTTGATATCCCGCCTCTTTCAGTTGTTTTATAACAGCGTCATTAAAACGTCCAAAGGGATATGAAAAATATTTTACCTCTTTACCTGTAATGTCCTCCAGAATCTTTTTCGATTCAACGACCTCTTCCCTGACCTTTTCGACCGAGACTCGGCTTAGCTCGGGATGGCTGATTGAATGCGCGCCAATCGTGATCAGCTCCGATTGGGAGAGTTCTTTTAGCTCTTCACGGCTTAGATGCAGGGGCGGATTGGGCTTGTAATCCCATACGGCCCCTTTGCCAATATATCCGGCGGTGATAAATACCGCCGCGGGGATGCTGTTCGGTTCGAGGTATTCTTTGAATAATCTATAGAAATCGGCATAGCCGTCGTCAAATGTCAGATATATAACACCATCCTCGATCTTCCCGTTTTTCAGCTCTTCAACACGCTTATCCACGCATCCAAATACGAAGCCCCCAGCGCGAGTCTTTTCCATATATTCTTTAAACTTTGTACTGGTAAGTTTGCTGATACCGAGATCGAACTCATCGGTAACGGCATGCATCAAAAGGATTGGCGAATCCGTTATCCGCCCACGTATTTTTGATAATTTATACCATATAAAAAAATACAAAAAGACTGCGGAGATAAGAAGGAAGATTATGATGAGCCAGATCATGGCTATAAATTTATCTTTTTTAGAATGGATTTGTAAACCGGTCCGAGAACTACCAGTGATGCCGATTCGGGATTCAGGTACTTGCGGGCGGCCCGAATCAGGTCGTTCTTTCTGACCTTCTCTAAGTTCTTGATGGTTTCATTGATCGTAATGAAGCGTCCCAGATACATCTCATTTCGAGCCAGGCGATTCATACGATTGGTGGAGCTTTCCAGTCCAAGCATCAAATTACCCGATAATTGCAGCTTGGTTGATGAAAATTCGGCATCACTGATGTCGCCCGATTTTATTTTCTCTACTTCGTCTACCAGCAGATTCACCGCATTGGCCGTACTGCCGGGATCGCATCCCAGATATATTCCCAATATGCCTGTGTCCTTGTAATAGTCCTGAAATGAGAAGACCGAATACGCCAGCCCGGCATTCTCCCTTATAACCTGAAACATACGCGAAGACATCCCCCCGCCCATGATGTTATTCAGCATCAGAAGCGGATAACGGTCTTTGTTGTAATAGGGCACAATCTCCCATCCCAGCACGATATGACACTGCTTGATACCGCGTGAATAGACGCTTCTGGGAGCATGATTGACAGGCGCATGAAGTTTGGGCTGCCTTTTTCGCCTGGAAACTCTTATCTTTAAGAGCTTGTCGATCTGCCGCACAAGTTTGTTGTGATTGATCTTGCCGGCAGCCGCCACAACTGTGTTTTCCGTGGTATAGTTCTTTCTGTAAAATGAAAGCAGATCATCCCGTTTGATACTGCGAATATTAGTCAATGATCCCAGGATCGATAATCCCAGAGGGTGCTGTTTCCAGGTCGCCCGGGCAAACAGGTCGTGAACATGATCCGAGGGCGTATCAAGCGAATCCTTGATCTCCTCTAAAACCACCTTTTTCTCCAGACGTACATGCTGAGGCTGAAAGGTGGAATTGGAGAGAAGGTCTGATAGGATTTCGGCCGCAATCGGCAGATGAGCATCCAGCACCCGGGCATAATAGCAGGTATTCTCCCGGCCGGTGAAGGCATTCAGCGATCCACCCAAAGATTCCAGAACCGTAGCTATATCGAGGGCTGAACGGGTCTTGGTGCCCTTGAATACCATATGCTCTACGAAATGGCTGAAGCCGTTATTCTCACGGCTCTCGTTGCGCGAGCCGATATCGGTCCAGATACCTATTGTTGCCGACTTTAAATAAGGCATGGTCTCAGTTATCACCCTGAGACCATTATCTAAAACAGTCTTCTTATGCATATATATTTTAGCCCCCGGAGAAGGCCGGATTTACCTGGCCTTTTTACCTTCATTCAGCAATACCTTGCGTGAAAGCCTGATCTTACCGTCATCCCCTATGTCTATCACCTTGACCTGAACCCTGTCGCCAACACGCAGGACATCCTCCACCCGATCGATACGGCGGTTCTCGATTTCCGAGATGTGCAGGAGACCGTCAGTATTCGGAAGTATTTCGACAAATGCTCCGAAGTTGGCGGTTCTCTTGACAACACCATCGTAAACCTTGCCGATTTCCGGCTCTTCCACCAGAGCATTAACCATCTTCTCGGCTTCGGCACTGGCTTTGGCATCGGTCGAAGAGATAAACACCGAGCCATCATCTTCAATATCGATTTTGGCGCCGGTGGTCTCGATAATATGACGGATCATCTTGCCGCCTGGGCCTATCACCTCGCCGATCTTAGACTGCTTGATCTTAAGGATCGTAATTCTGGGTGCGAATTCCGACAGATCGGCTCTCGGCTGTGTAATTGCCGCATTCATCGATTTCATAATCTCAAGACGGCCTTCTTTGGCCTGCTCCAGAGCCTTTTCCATGATCTCAAGGGTTATGCCCTTGATTTTTATATCGAGCTGAAATGCGGTAATTCCTTCAGATGTGCCGGTTACCTTGAAGTCCATGTCGCCATGATGATCCTCGGCGCCCTGAATATCCGAAAGCACCACATATTTATCGCCTTCCTTAACAAGACCCATAGCGATTCCCGCCACATGAGTCTTAATCGGAACGCCCGCATCCATAAGAGACAAGGATGCTCCGCAGACTGTGGCCATCGAGGATGAACCGTTGGATTCCATAATCTCGGAGACGACCCTGATTGTATACGGGAATGATTCCTCAGCCGGAACGACCGGAGCAAGGGAGCGTTCGGAAAGTGCGCCATGCCCGATCTCGCGTCTGCCGGGAGCCAGGAATCTGCGCACTTCGCCTACGGAATAAGGCGGAAAGTTGTAGTGCAGCATATAACTCTTGGTGGATTCACCAATGATATTGTCTATGCGCTGTTCGTCGGCCTTGCTTCCGAGTGTAACCACCACCAGAGCCTGAGTTTCGCCTCTGGTGAAAATAGCCGAGCCGTGAGTTCGCGGAAGGACTGCCAGTTCACAGGTAATAGGACGAATCTCGTTTAACTGCCGTCCATCCAGACGGGCGTTATCCTCGATCACACGTTTACGCATGGCCTCTTTTTCGATCTCGTCCTGGATGCCTCTGATCTTGCCCTTATTGTCCGGATATTCCTCCTCGAGCTTTTCGAATGCCTCAAGGCCGATTTCGCGTATCTTATCGCCGCGTTCGATTTTGCCCGGTATGCTCAAAGCCTCGATTGTCTTCTCTTCTACCAGCTCACGGACTTTCCTTTCGAACTCCTCATCCTTTTCAGGGGGAGTGAATGTCCAAGGCTCTCTTCCGGCCTTTTCCTTCAATTCTGCGATTGATTTGACGATCTTCTTGATCTCACTGTGGCCAAAATCAAGAGCCTCCAGCAAATCTCGCTCGGAGACTTCCTCGCAGCCGCCTTCGACCATTGTAATCGAATCGGCGTTTCCGGCAATAATCAGGTTGATATCGCCCTCATTTATCTGCGAAATCGTAGGATTTACCACCAGCTCGCCGTTTACTCTTCCGACTCTTACCGCGCCGATAATCTCGTCAAACGGAATCGCGGATACCGCCAATGCAGCCGAAGCGCCGTTGATACCGAGCTGATCGGCCTCATTCTCCTGATCTGACGACAGCACTGTAATCAATACCTGCGTCTCATTGTAAAATCCATCCGGAAACAAAGGACGCAGTGGACGGTCTATCATACGGCTCGATAGTACCTCTTTTTCTGAGGGCCTGCCCTCGCGTTTGAAAAAACCGCCGGGGATTTTGCCTCCGGCAAAAGTCTTCTCGCGGAAATCAACTGTCAGCGGGAAAAAGTCTCTGTCTTCCGCGGCCTCTTTGGCTGCGCAGACAGTTGCTATTATGACAGTTCCTCCATAACGAACCCAAACCGAACCTTCGGCCTGTTTGGCGACTCTGCCGGTTTCAATCGAAAGTTCTCTGCCACCAATCTCACATATTACATTATTTATCATTTCTTCTTCTTTTCCTTCTTAGCCTCTGAGATCAAGTTTTTGTAAAAGTTCACGATACGCATCCAGATCATTATCCTTAAGATAATTCAGCAGCTTCTTACGCTGTCCCACAAGCTTGATCAGGCCGAAGCGGGAATGATAGTCCTTCGGATGGTGGTGCATATGCAGAGTCAGCTCGTTGATCCGCTGAGTCAGGAGAGCTATCTGTACCTCAGGGGACCCGGTATCCCTGCCATGCAGCTTAAAGTGATCGATTATCTGTTCTTTTTTCTCGGTCGATAGAGCCATATATTCTCCTCTACTCTATTCCAAAATAATGTTTGATTTCTTTCTCATCTAACGCCAGCCGTTCTTTCAAATCCTCATAACTGTCGAACTTTATCGCCTCGCGGGTAAACACCTGAGGCTTAACGACCGTACGCTCATCATAAATACTGCCTTCAAAATCAAAAATGTTTATCTCGAGCTCACAGGTTTCCGGCTCGGGATGTATATACATCATGCCCCGGTAATCCCGGCCGCCAATATCACAGACAGCCGCATATACACCCGGACGGGGAATCAGTTTGCCCTCATCCACCTTAACATTAATGGTGGGAAAGCCCAGATCATGCCCGAGACCCTTGCCCTTTACTATTACGCCGGTCATAGTAAATGGCTCGTTAAGCATTTGATTAGCCTTTTCCATATCGCCGTCTTTTAAGGCTCCTCGAATCCGTGAACTCGAAACCGGTTTTTGTTCAAGATAAAAGGGATCCACTGCCGAAACCTCTACACCGCGATCGGGTGCGACCTGTTTCAGGAAATCCAGATTACCTTCTCTGTTTTTGCCAAATGTATGATTATAGCCAAGGGCTATAAATTTGGCATTTAAATCTCCGATCAGAATATCGGAGAAAAATCGCATGGCCGTAAAATTGACCAATTTCCTATTAAAATTGAGAATGAGCAAATAGTCAAGGCCAAATTTCGACAATCGTTGTATCTTTTCCTCCGGCAGGGCTATTCTTTCCACCTTGATTTCCGGCCTGAGAACATATATCGGATGCGGTTCAAAGGTTATAATTAGCGATTTCAGACCTTTTTTCCGCGCCGTATTAACGGTAAGTTCAATCAGGCGCTTATGCCCCAGATGAACGCCGTCAAAAGTCCCCACCGTAAGACTCGAGCCGTGTTTGGCATGAGCTTTCAGGCTGCTGCTTGTTCTGAATACTTCCACTATATAACCCTTTTGTACTCAAAGACTTTCGTTTTCTCGCAGGAACCTTTCGCAAGCTCATCGGAGGATATTAAAGCCTTTCCAATTGCCAGGAGGCGTCCCAGATCGCTTTTGACTGTAATTCGATCGCCCTTCGAAAATCGCATTTCGCCGGGAGCCGCATCGCTTTCAAATATTTCACGGCCCTGTTTCACGCCCTCCGATTTGGGCCTGCCGATTACAATCGATGGCATCGCCAAAGCATTATCTATTGGAATAAAATAATCATCAAAAAGTTCCATCTTAATGGCCGCCTCGAGCTGGACAAGTGTAACCGCCCTATCGAGTTTGAACCTTCCCGCTTCAGTCCTGACAAGAGTATAAATATGCGCCCCGCATCCCAGGCTCTGGCCCAGTTGATGGGCGATACTGCGGATATAGGTACCGCTTTCGCAGGCAATGTCGAGTTCGAGAAAAGGAGGATCGTATTCCAGGATATTTATCTCATAAATCTTGACAATCTTCTTTTTGATCGGAGTTTCCTCGCCCCGCCGGGCCATTTTATACATCCGTTTACCTTCCACATGCGCCGCCGAATAGCGCGGAATTATCTGCTCAAAATCACCCTCGAAGTCGTTTAAAATATGCTCGATCTCCTCGAATTCAATGCTCACATTCTGTCTGTCAAATAGCTTTCCGAAACGGTCGTATGTTTCCCTGCTCTCCCCCAGCCTGATTTTGGCTAGATATCTTTTCCTTCCGGTGTCGAGATAGGTGGAGATTTTAGTGGCCCTTCCAAGCGTCATGATTAAAAGCCCGGTTGCACAAGGATCCAGCGTTCCCGTATGTCCGGTTTTGCGGCTGTCCGTAAGTCTTTTAACAGTCTGCACGGCCTCTGAAGAAGTTAAACCGAAACCTTTGTCAATAAGCAGTACGCCGTCACTTATCATCGCGGAAAATTTCCTCTAAGGCTTCAAGCAGTGTATTCTTTGCAGTTTCCAGGTCGGCATCGATATGACATCCGGCGGCATTGAAATGTCCTCCGCCGCTGAATTTCTGCGCCACCTTGCAAACATCGACATTACCGGCGGACCTGAGACTTATTTTGGAAAAATTCGGTTTGGTGTCCTTAAATAATGCGCCCACCTGCACCTTGCGAATGCGCATGGTCCATTCCACCAACCCCTCCATATCGCCGTATTTAAGTCCGCGCTCCTGCAACTGCGCATCACGCAGCGTAAGGAAGCAGACTTTTCCATCCAGATACGTTTCCATCTTCGAGACTATTTCCGAGGTAAAGCGAAGCTGATCTTCGGTGCAGTTAAAATATATCTGATCGGTCAGGGCCTTGACATCAACGCCCTTCTCCACCAAATCAGCCGCCGCATGCAGGCATGCCGGGGTGGTGGAGCTGAAATGGAATCTGCCCGTATCGGTTAGAATAGCCGTATACAGATGTGTGGCTGTATCACTGTCGATTTTAAATCCCGATTTCTTCAGTATCCTGTAAATCATCTCGCCCGCGGAGGAGGCGGACGGATCGAGATAATTGATTTTGCCGTATTCGGTATTCTCCAGATGATGATCTATATTGATTATATCCATATCATCAGTCACGAGTTTCTTAACATCCCCTATTCTGTCAATCGAGGTACATTCAAAGATTATCGACAGGTCAAAATCATCAGGCGGGACCTTCCATTCCTCGGGATCGACCTTAATAAGCTCAATATCTTTAAAGCCGTGGAAATAGTGAGGTATATGCCCCTGGTTGTAAAGACAGACATTTTTGCCCAGTGACTTCAGGTAATAATAAAATGCAATCTGGCTTCCCAGCGAATCGCCGTCCGGGCCGACATGAGAGCTGAGCAGGATATTGGAGTGAGAGTTAACCAGTTCAAGAATATCATCGATTATTTTATTCTCTGCCGCCGCTTCCTTCGTCGTCGCGCTCATTACGTTCTTCCTCAATTTTCTTGAAAAGTTTTTCCATTTTAGCCCCGTATTCCGCAGATGTGTCCAGATGAAATGAAATCAACGGCGCCTTGCGAATATTCAGCCGACGGGCCAGCTCCGATTGAATAACCCCAACCGATCTGGAGAGAGCTTTGGACGATTTCTTCTTCTCCGAATCATCTCCCAGAACACTGTAAAACACCTTGGCATAGCGAAGATCATTGGTCAACTCGGCATCGGTAATGGTCACGAAGCCGATATTGGGATCCTTGATCACATTCTGAAGAATATCCGCAGTCTCCCTTTTGATCTGATCCGAAAGTCTGTCTTTTCTGGAGAATTCCCGCATCACAAAATACTTGTACTAACATCCAGAACCTGGCCGTCCAGATTCTTCTCTATTTCCACAACTACTTTTTCCATAACCTGGCTGGCATATTTCGTTTCATTGGTAACGATACATGCCGAAACCGAAGCTCTCTGCCAGAGATCGTTACTGCCGGTTTCGGAAATGGATACATTGAATTTATTCCTGACTCTTGTAACAATGCTTTTAATGATTTGCCTTTTATGTTTGAGAGAATGCACCGAAGGCAAAAACAATTCAACCTGTAACAAGCCGATTATCATCTCAGAGTTTGCGTGAGACCTCAACGGTTATGAATGATTCCAGAACATCGCCGACCTTAATATCATTGAAACCTTCAACATTGATTCCGCACTCATAACCGGCGGCCACTTCCCGGGCATCATCCTTGAATCTCTTGAGTGAACCTATGGTCCCCTCATAAACAGCGGTACCGTCCCTGACCACCCGGATCATATCGTTACGGTTTATCTTGCCGTCCTGCACATAACATCCGGCAATCGTGCCGATGCGTGGAATGCGGAATGTATCTCTCACCTCGGCGGATCCTTTTACCTCTTCCTTTATTTCCGGCGCCAGTAGCCCCTCCAAAGCGGCCCTGATTTCCTTCTCGATTTCATATATCACCGTATACAATCTGATATCAACTTTCTCCCGGCTGGCAAGCTCTCTGGCACGCATATCCGGCCTGACATGGAAGCCAATGATTATGGCATTCGAGGCCGCCGCCAGAAGCACGTCATTTTCATTAATAGCGCCAACGCCGCGATGAATAATCTGGACCCTGACTTCACTGGTGCTCTGGTTCTGAAGAGTATCGGCCAGTACCTCAACCGAGCCATCCACATCGCCCTTGATAACGATATTCAGGTCTATGACTTCGCCCTCTTTTATCCGCTCGAAGACATCGGTAAGAGCGAAGCGCTTCATTTGACGGAAATCCTGTTCGCGTTTTATACGCTGGCGACGGCCCGAGATTTCGCGGGCAACAGATTCATCCTGAGGCACAAAGAAATTATCTCCGGCCTGGGGTATGCCGTGCGAGCCGGTAATCTGCGCCGGACACCCGGGTTTGACAGAATCAAGATTCGTACCGCGGTCATCCATAATTGCCCTGATACGGCCGTGATAATTGCCTACCACGAACGGATCACCGACATGCAGAACGCCGCTCTGTACGATGATAGTGATTACCGAACCTTTACCCTTTTCCAGCTTTGCTTCAACCACCACGCCCTTGGGACGTGAGCCGTAATTTGCTTCCAGCTCAAGCACCTCGGACTGCAGAAGGATATTCTCCAGAAGCGAATCGATACCTGCTCCGGTCTTGGCCGAAATCTCGACCATAGCCGTCTTGCCGCCCCACTCCTCGGGGGTCAGCCTGTGCTGGGCCAGAGCCTGGCGCACTACATCGGCGTTGGCATCGGGCATATCCATCTTGTTTATCGCAACGATAATCGGCACACCCGCAGCGCGAGCATGGTTTATAGCCTCGACTGTCTGCTGTTGTACCGAATCGTTGGCGGCCACCACCAGAACCACGATATCGGTGATTTGCGCGCCGCGCGCACGCATCGCGGTGAATGCGGCGTGACCGGGAGTATCCAGAAATGTTATATCCCCGGTCGGAAGCTTAACCTTGTAGGCACCGATATGCTGGGTTATTTTGCCGGCCTCGCCCTCGACAACGTGCGATTCCCTGATATGATCCAGAAGAGAAGTCTTGCCGTGGTCGACATGCCCCATTACGGTAACAACCGGAGGACGGCTCCTGTAATCGGCCTCTTCCTCCTCCTCCTCTTCAATATCCGCCTTGATCAGGTCCTCGGCGCCGAGCTCCTCGGTCTCTTTTATCTTCTGACCGTATTCCAGAGCAAGCATTTCAATAGTATCCATGTCGAGCCTCTGATTGATGGATACCATCATACCCAGCGACATACACTTTGCAATCAGCTCATTGGGCTTAATTCCCAGCTCGTTGGCCAGCTCGGACACGGACATATACTCATTGACCTGAATAACATTTTCCTCGGCCTCTTCAACCGAGGTCTCTTTCTGGGGCCTGCGTTTGTATTTGGTTTTCCTGCCTCCGGTATCGAGACGCGCCAGAGTCTTCTTGACATTTTCGGCGACCTCTTTTTTGTCAACCACGCGCTGTTTTTTTCTTTTCTTGCGGTCTTTGCGGCGCTTTTTCCTGCGGTCCTTGTCCTCTTTGAATTTGCCTTCCAGCTTTTTCAAACGGGCCGCGGTGTCCTTATCGCTGGGCTTTTTCTTTTTATATTTATCGTATTCTTTTTTCTCGCGCTCTTTGGTCTTTTTCTTTTTGTTGGCGATTTCCTGCTTAATCGATTCCTGTTCCTTCTTAAACTGCTTCTCAATCGCCTCAAGAATTTCAGGGGTAGCTGAACTCATGTGGCTTTTCACCTCAAAACCCAGTCCCCTTAACATTTTCAACAGGGCTTCTGAAGTGATTTTGTATTCCCTGGCTACCTGGAAAAGCCTTTTTTTGGCCACAATACCTCCAGCAAAAAAATATTATTGGTTTTCCTTCTCGGACTCTTCCTCCCGGTCGGGAGCGTCCACTTCCTCTGTATCCGGAGCAACGCCTTCCTGGACAACCTCATCGACCGCTTCCTCGGTCTCTTCCTCTTCAGGCTCTTCCTCGTTATGCTCCACAACAGGCTCTTCTATATCGGAATCTTCCGCGGTCTCCTCTTCGAATTCGAGTTCGCCCGCGTCCTCTTCCTCATCGTATTCCTCGTCTGTATCGTCCTCCTCCTGAGCGGCTTCGAGTTCCAGACGACGTTGTTCTTCAAATTCAGCGACCTGGATTTTTGAGGTCTCTATTAAGGTCTGCGCCTTTTTCTCGCCGATTCCCTCGATCTCCGTCAGCCTTTCGATGTCGGCATTAACCAGATCCTGGGCATACATAAAGCCGGCATCCATGAGACGGTTTATCATAATGTCTCCCAGGCCGGGCAGATGCGAGATCGGAAGATAATTCTCGGCTTCAAAACGCTTCATGGCCGAGAATTCATTCTCGGACATGATATTGATTTTCCATCCGGTCAGCTTCGAGGCCAGACGGGCGTTCTGCCCCTGACGGCCGATCGCCAGCGAGAGTTTTTCATCCTCGACCACCACAGTCATTTCCTCGACGTCCGGGAAGGTATCGATTCGCACTACCTTGGCAGGTGAAAGTGCACGGGTTACGAATATCTCCGGATCAGGATGGTATTGGATTATGTCGATTCTCTCATTGTTTAATTCTCTTACAATGCTCTGCACGCGAACGCCCTTGACACCAACACAGGCTCCCACCGGATCGATTCTGTCGTCAGCGGAACTGACTGCGATCTTGGAACGTTCGCCGGGCTCGCGGGCGATTGCCTTTATCTCGATAATGCGTTCGAATATCTCCGGGACTTCCAGCTCGAACAAGCGCTGAAGGAATGTCTCCTGGGCACGTGAGAGTACGATCTGATGGCCGCGCTGATTTCTCTGCACGTCGTGAATGACGGCGCGAATCCTGTCCCCCTGGCGGTATTTTTCGCGAGATATCTGCTGGGAAATAGGCATGATTCCCTCGGTGCGTCCGAGGTTGACGATAATATTGCCCTTGTCCACCTGCTGTACGCTACCGGAAACAAGATCGCCGATTTTCTGGCTGTATTCCTCATAGATGATTTCACGTTCCGCCTCGCGCACCTTCTGGATCATAAGCTGTTTGGCCAGCGCGATTGCATTTCGTCCGAATTCCTCGAATCCAATGTAAACCTCGACCTCATCGCCCGGCTCGGCCGACTCGTCGATCTCCTGCGCCTCTTTCAGGGACACCTGGGTTTTGTCATTGGTTACTTTTTTGACGACTGTCTTGACTACGTGCACACTGATTTCCCCCGATGCACGATCTACATTGGCAACTATATTCTGATCCTCGCCAAATTTTTTCTTGGCCGCCTGCACCAGTGCACTTTCCAGGGTTTCAACCACATAATCGAGTTCTATGTTTTTCTCCCTGGCAATCTGGGTTAATGTTTCTAATATATCGTAGTTCACGGCCTCTCCTTCAGAGAATTATTTTTCCCTTTGATATCTTCGCCAAATCTATTTCAAATTGTCCGTCATCGGTTTTAAGAGTCACCACATTATCGGCCGCGGAGGCGATCTCGCCCTCCATCTCAGCCGGCTTACCGGCATCATCGGAATAATACAACTTGATATTTTCGCCGATCTTGAGCCCGAATTCTGTCTCGGTCTTGAGCGGACGATCAAGTCCGGGGGAGGAGACCTCGAGTACCCAGCGGTTATCGAAAATCTGCTCGCTCTCTATAACCATTTCCAGCTTACGCGACAGCTTGGCACATTCACCTACGGTAATGCCGCCCAGCTTGTCGGCATAGACACGCAGAATCGCACCGCTGCCCTGCTGAATCAAGGTCATATCGACCAGGGTCAGCTCTTCCTCGGTTACATGTTCGGCAACCAGTTCCCGTAATTTTTCTTCAATCAGATTCATAAACCTATAACCAAAAAAGTGGGATTTTCCCACTCAAAACCTGATAAACTAACACAATTTTCAGCCAAATGCAATAAAAATATTAGAGCTTGGCCAGCATCTCCTCGGCGGTCCAGACCGCCTGAGTCTGATCCACCAGATGCATCTCCGAATCCCTTCTGGCCTTGAACTCTATTTTTCCTTCTTTCAGTGATTTTGCGCCGATTGTCATCCTCAAAGGCACCCCGATCAAATCGGCGTCGTTGAGCTTTACACCGGCACGTTCATTCCTGTCATCCAGGAGCGCATTGATATTGGTTTTCTCGCATTTATCATAAAGCTCCAGAGCGGCTTCCTTCTGGGCTTTGTCCTCGAAATTCAAAGGCTCAATTATAACATCGAAGGGCGCTATCGAACGCGGCCAGATTATGCCCTTATCATCGTTGAATTTCTCAACCGCCGCCTGCGCGGTACGTGTAATTCCAATACCGTAGGAACCCATTATAATTGTCTGGTCCTGACCCTTCTCGTCCAGATAACCGGCATTCATTGAACCGGAATATTTGGTACCGAGATTAAATGTGTTTCCGACTTCAATTCCACGGCGTGAATACAGGTGCCCCTTGCTGCACGCCGGGCAGGTCTCTCCTTCGGCCGCATTGCGTATATCCACAACCGCGTCAATATGGAAATCCCGATGCACATTGGCATTTACGATATGTTTGTCACGCTGGTTTGCCCCGACCACGAAATTCTTCATTTTCATCACTTCGGTATCGGCCACGACTTTCACGCCGGAAATACCGACAGGCCCGGCGAATCCGACCGGTGCTCCGGTCAACTGCTCCACAGTGGCGCCGTCACAAATTTCCAATATAACCGCCTGCAGATAATTCTTCAGCTTGGTTTCATTTAGTTCACGATCTCCCCTGACAAGAGCGGCGATGTAATCGTTATCAGCCTTGTAAAGCAGGGTCTTGACAAGCTGAGTTGGTTTCACACCCAGAAATCCGGTTACCTCTTCCACCGTACCGGCATTAGGAGTATCCACATCTTCTTTTGGCTTCTCGTGCGAATCCTGCGGAATTTCCTCTGCAATCGAGGCGGCTTTTTCCAGATTGGTGGCATAATCGCAGTTATCGCAGAGAAGCAGAACATCCTCTCCCCCGTCGGTATCAACTATTACCATGAACTCATGCGCCTGACGGCCGCCCATAGCGCCCGTATCCGACTCAACTTTAATCGAGTCCAGACCACAGCGCTTGAAAACCTCGAAGTAAGCATCCACCATTTTTTGATAGCTGACCTTATGCCCTTTCTCATCCCGGTCGAATGAGTAAGCGTCCTTCATGATAAACTCACGGCCGCGCATCAGACCGAAGCGGGGACGGATTTCATCGCGGAACTTATTCTGTATCTGGTACAGTATTAATGGCAGCTGACGATATGATTTAACCGTCTTACGCACTATATCGGTTACGACTTCCTCATGAGTTCCGCCCAGGATCAGGTCGTGCTGATGACGGTCCTTCATTTTCATAAGCTCTTTTCCGAATGAATCCCAGCGACCCGATTCCTGCCAGAGTTCCGCCGGGACAAGAACCGGCATAAGCATCTCGATTGCTCCCTGGCGATTCATTTCCTCGCGCACGATCTGCGAGATTTTATTCAGAACCATCTGCATCAACGGCAGGTAATTGTAAACCCCGGCCGCAACCTTGCGTATATATCCTCCCCGCATCAGAAGTTTGTGAGAAACAAGTTCGGCTTCAGCGGGGTCTTCTCGTAAAGTGGGTATAAACAGTTGAGTCCATCTCATAATTCATTTTATCCTGATTGAATTTTAAATCTGCCTAAATTAATCTACAGATATTAATTATATTCCCTTCAAAGTCAAGTTTAAACTGTTATATATTAAATGGTTAAAAATATCTGTCGAAACTCGAATGGGGTAGTTAATTTTAAACGTATTTAAATGCTCTTTGCTCCATTTTTTTTGAAAATCTGGGCGTAATATTATGCCGGGCGGATTTTGTTTTCATTAACTGCATAGGTAGCATAAGATTATGATGGTGCGCTGTAAAAATCAGCTTGACAACCGAAAATTCGCCGATATATTAAACAGGCACAAATTATTTTGCGAGCGGGAATAGCTCAGTTGGTAGAGCCTCACGTTGCCAACGTGATTGTCGCCGGTTCGAGTCCGGTTTCCCGCTCCATTTTTTGGGCGGCTTAGCCAAGTGGTAAGGCGGAGGTCTGCAAAACCTCTATTCTCCGGTTCGAATCCGGAAGCCGCCTCTTTTAATGTAAAAAAGGAACATCACTATGACAGATGACGGCAATGAGCTGGTATGCCTGCGCACCTTCAACGAGCGTACCCAAGCCGAGCTTGTGAAATCATATCTTAAAGCTCACGGAATTGACGTAATAGTTCAAGCCGATGATGCCGGGGGGATGATACCCTCGATTACAATGAGCGCCAGCCGCCCCTGCATCCTGGTTCGTGTTAAGGATGCGGCCGAAGCTCAGCGGCTTTTGAAAGATGCCGAGGATAAACTGGGGAAAGAGGAATGAAAAAGCGATGTGCCATAGCACACCGCTTTTCTCTCTAAATCCGTAAAATGCTCAGCTTTTCATTGCTTCTTTCTGCTTTTGCCTCTTCTCAACAATGCTCGCCAGACGCTTGATGCCCTCCACAATCTGTTCCTCAGAGGGATATGAATAATTCAGGCGCATGGTGTTCTTGCCGGAGCCGTCGGTATAAAAAGCCGAACCGATGACATAAGCGACTTTTGCTTCGACAGCATCGTGAATCATCTCCATCGTATCCATATACTCCGGCAGACTAACCCACAAGAACATACCGCCCTCCGGCTTCGACCACGACAGACCATCCAGCTTTGGCATATATTCTTCCAATGCATTCAGCAT
>WJIM01000184.1 GCA_014730285.1 Candidatus Zixiibacteriota bacterium | reverse complement strand
TCTGGTCGGCCAGCTTACCAAGAGCACCTGGGAGGAATACGTAGAGGAAAATATTCTTATGCCGCTTGAAATGCTGAATACGAATTTTTCGGTTACGGTTTCGCAGCAGTCCAACGACTACGCCCTGCCCTACAAAAATGAAGGTGATTCCGTGGTGCTAACGGATTTCCGTAATCTGGACAATGTCGGCCCGGCCGGGTCGATCAACTCCTGCGTGGGGGATATGGTGAACTGGCTGATGCTTCATCTCAACAAGGGCGAATTCAGTGGAAGAAGGCTTATTTCGCAAATAGAGCTTGAACGCATTCATACACCGCATGTCATCGCCGGAGCTATGTCGCCCAGCCGATTCAAAGAGAACTCCTTTGCGGCCTACGGCCTCGGATGGCTTGTGCAGTATTACAGGGGACATAAAAGAGTCTGGCATGACGGCGGTATTGACGGCTTTTATACCCATCTTAATCTCTATCCGGACGATGGTCTTGGAATCATAACTTTCGTCAACCTGCCGGGAAATCGTGTGATTGATGTGGTCAGCTATTACATTGCCGACTTATTCCTTGGCCTGCAACCGGTCGACTGGAATACCAGGCTGGGAGGTATTGATACGGGAGAAGAAGAAGAGGACAAAGAGGAAGAGCAGGAGAAGGAGAAACCGGTTGAGGATACAGAACCTTCGCATGATCTCGAGGACTACGCCGGGCAATATGAACATCCCGCCTATGGCATGTTTTTGGTTGAAGACGAAGACAAAAATCTTTACGGCACTTTCAATAATCTGCGCTCAAAACTGGAGCACTGGCATTACGATGTTTTCCACGCAACTGAGGATGTCTGGCAGGATACAAAAATCAATTTTCTAACCAACATTAAAGGAGATATTGACCGAATTTCTGTGCCTCTGGAACCGGCGGTTGATAATATCATCTTCACCAAAAAGCCGGATGCTCATCTTTATGATCCCGAATTTCTATCCATGCTGGTCGGAAAATATCGGCTCGAGAACACAACCTGCACTGTGGAGCTAAGGGGCGAAAATACCCTATTCGTCACTGTTCCCGGACAGCCGCCCTACGAGATGGAACCGTACAAGGGCACGGAATTCAATCTCAAGGGGCTCGCCGGATTTAGTGTTGAGTTCGATCTGGATGGCGACTGGGAAGAGGTTAAGGGGCTACGATTTATACAGCCCAACGGCATTTTCGAGGCTGAACGGATAGAAAGCGAAGATTAAGGCTGAATTTACGGAACATGCGGCCGGATCGGTATATTATACTGATATGAAATCTAATAGGAGATGAAATATGTCTGGTACTGAAATAAAAGGCGCAACATCGAAAATAGAGAATATCAAATCCGAGTTTCCGGAACTGAATCGTGTTATAAACGGCAAACCTGTCGTTTTTCTCGATTCGGCCGCAACCTCTCAGAAACCACAACGGGTGATCGATAAGCTGGTCGAGTACTATTCCAACTATAATGCCAATGTCCATCGCGGGGTATATTCCCTTTCCATGGAATCGACGGAGGAATACGATACAGCCCGTGAGCTGGTGCGGGAATTCATAAACGCGCGTTCAACCAATGAGATTATTTATACCAAGGGCACAACCGAGGCAATAAATCTTCTGGCGCGCGCATGGGGAGACGCTAACATAAAAGAAGGCGATGAAATCATCCTGACCGAACTGGAGCATCACTCCAATCTGGTTCCGTGGCAGATGTTGTCACAGCGTACCGGATGCAAACTCAGGTTCGTGCCGATTGACGACCATGCCGTGCTCCAACTCGATGAGTACAAAAAGCTCCTTTCCGATAAAACCAGGCTGGTAGCATTTAACGGCCAGTCCAATTCGATGGGCACATTAAATCCGATTAAAGAGATAACAGAATTGGCTCATGATGCCGGAGCTCTTGTTCTGGTCGACGGCGCCCAGTATGTCCCTCATAACAAAATCGATGTACAGGCTCTGGATATCGACTTTTTGGCATTCTCGGGGCATAAGATGTGCGGGCCGACCGGTATCGGCATACTCTATGGCAAGGAAAATATTCTGGACGAGATGCCGCCGTTTCTGGGGGGCGGCGATATGATCGATATGGTACATTACGAATATTCCACCTATACCAAACTACCAATCAAATTCGAGGCCGGTACGCCGAATATTGCCGGAGCAATTGTTTTGGGCGAGGCGATTCGCTTTCTGAATGACCTGGGGATAGAAAATGTTCGCGAGCATGAGCGCGAACTGACCGCCTACACTCTGGAAAAATTCCAGCAGAATCCGAAAATCAAAATCTACGGCACAACCGATCTGGATAAGCGCGGCGGAGCGATCTCATTTGAATACGAGGGAATCCACCCCCATGACCTGGCGCAAATTCTGGACTCGGAAAGTATCTGTATCCGTGCCGGGCATCACTGTACTCAGCCCCTGATGCGCAAATTCGGGATTGCCGCCACCTCACGCGCATCATTCTATGTTTACAACACCAAAGATGATGTCGACCGCCTTATCGAGGTGCTGGGCAAAGCGGATGAGATGTTCTCGTTTTAGCGTCAAAAAGCGGGCAAAGATGATCAATTTCCAGCGCTCAAATGAAACCGAGATTATGGACTCGGAGGATTATACCGATGATGAACTCCGGGGAGATTTCAGAAACATCCGCCTGGCAAATATACTCACCCGCACCTATGGAATCCTGATAAAGCGCCTGAATGTTTTAATTCGAAAAAATCGGCTTAAGGATTTTACGATTCTCGACATCGGCACCGGAATGGCTGACGTACCACTGGAACTGGCAAGACATTTCAATGTAAACGGCACACGGGCTAAGATAAAAGGCATCGATCCAAATCCGCGTGCGATAAAAGTCGCAAAGGAATTTATCAACGGACATCGGGACATAGAATTCGAGGCCAAATCAGTTCAGGAGTTTTCTGATAACGAGCAGTTTGATTTCGTGATCAGCAACCATACCCTGCATCATATTCCCAGCGATGACATCCTGGAGACACTCAATAAGATGTACCGCATGGCCCGTCATGGCCTGATCATAAGTGATATTCGCCGTACAAAGCTGGCGCATATCGGAGCATCAATCATCTCGAAATTCATCCGTAACCGCCTGACCTCCAACGACACCCCGGCCTCGATCCGCAAGGCACTGTCTAAAGCCGAACTAAAGGCAGTGCTTAAAGCCTCCAAGCTTGAAAACTACAGCGTCAGAT
>WJIM01000183.1 GCA_014730285.1 Candidatus Zixiibacteriota bacterium | reverse complement strand
TTCTGACGCTGTTTATCTTATAAATTATGTCTTTATCAGTGGCCCCGAACCGTGTAGCTGTAAATAAAGCTGATTAACGGCACATGCCAAACCCCCGCCGGCCCCGCGCGGGGGTTTTCTTTTACGCAATTCTTACTTGACCAATTTGGTCTTTGATGTAAATTGTTTGTATAAAGATACATTTCTTGTTGCATTACCGCCCGATACGATAATTTGCTATTAGGATAGATTTTCTATAAGAATCGAAATGCAGAGGAGAATCGGATGACCCGAAAAGTCTCTTGGGTTTTTACCGCTCTTGTGCTCTGTACCTTGCCCAATATTTTGCATGCCCAGCAAAGTACTACCGGGCCGGAGCCGCCGCCGAATATTTATATGGGAAGTTCAGAGAAGAGAGGTACTCAGGTGGTAATAGAAGGAGTTCCGGCTTACATCTGGCAGCATGGATGCGGGCCAACTGCAGCAGGCATGTTAATCGGTTACTGGGATATGCACGGTAAGAGCCAGCTTGTTGCGGGTGATTCATATTCCCAGACAGCAGCAGTAAATACAATGATGGCTTCAGATAATGGCATTTTTTCATGTGGAGCGACATCATATGCGGACCATTATCGCAGCTATTCCTGCCCTCGGGATGACTCCGGTCCTATTCAGCCCGATAAATCGGAAACCGGAGGAGCGCATGCCAGCGAATGCCTGGGAGATTTCATGCACACCTCATGGAGCAGTGATTATAACCGCTATGGCTGGAGCTATTTCAATAAAGTTGATGATGCAATGATTGAATACACCGGATTTATTTACCCGGAATACCAGCCAGTCACACAGGAAAAATCTTTCTTGGATTTTAGCTGGGAGGAGTTTAAGGCCGAAATCGATTCCGGGCGCCCGATGGTTTTGCTGGTAGATACTGACGGTAACGGCAACACCGATCATTTTGTTACCGCTATCGGATATGACGATTCCAAAATGGAATATGCCTGCCTGAATACCTGGGATTACGATATCCACTGGTTTGATTTCGTTGCAATCCAGCCCGGAGCCTCCTGGGGAATCTATGGCTTAACACTCCTCGACTGGATCGGCTGTGTTGATTCTGATGGGGATGGGTTCGGTGACGCAGGAGTTCCCAATAATCCCTGCGATATCGATAATTGCCCCGATGTATATAATCCCGATCAATCCGATGTCGACTCGGATGGACTGGGGGATGCCTGCGATCCGGATGCCGATGATGACGGGCTGTTAAATGAAAATGATAATTGTCCCCTGCATGCCAATTCCGGTCAGGAAGATTTCGATCAGGATGGCTTTGGCGACCTTTGCGATAACTGCAGCGATATTTACAATCCCGACCAATATGATGAGAATGACGATGGTGTCGGGGATGCCTGTGATGGAGAATTACATATGCAGTGCTATGATGTGCCCGATGGCATAGTGGGAGAACCATACTATTATGAATTTCATGCTGTGGGAGGGCTTCCTCCTTATAGTTGGACCAAAATAAGCGGGCAGTTTCCGTACGGCTTGCTTTTTACGAATGAATCTATCGCAATTCTTGAGGGCACGCCGACATGGAATTCGGATTTTACCTTTACTCTCGTACTTAACGATTCGGGTAATCCGCCCGGAGAAGACACCATGATAATCACGATAGACATATTGGAACCACAGGCTATATGCGGTGATGCCAATTCCGACGCTTCTGTTAATGTCAGTGATGCGGTGTATATCATCAACTATATCTTCATAGGCGGCGCTCCACCCGATCCTTTGGAATCGGGCGAGGTGAATTGTGATGCGCAGGTAAATATCAGCGATGCGGTCTGGATAATAAATTATATCTTCATCGGCGGCAACGCTCCATGTGACACTAATGGCGACGGTATCCCGGATTGCTGATAATGCTCAAAGTCAATCATTGACAAAATCGTATAACACTATATATTAAAATCAGATGGCTTCAATTTTTGGCGGAAAAATGTACCTGCGAATTGAAATACAATGCTGATTTTGGAATATCCGATAACGAAATTAAGAAGCGTTTGCTCTCTGCATGATCTCGCTGTTATTTCCTTCTCCAGGCTCCTATGCAAGCTGGCGCGGAGATTATTCAAATTTCCGATAATCTCGCCGCTTGTGGCCCTCTCGATCTCAACAGTTAGAATCAGGGAAGAACTTATCAGCAAGGACACAGCAGCCCTTCAGGATTAAGATAACATATCAAAGAGTATTTTAATCTGTTAACAACTCCGGAGGAATATCGAATATGAACTCACTGAAATATAAATCAAATCTCGCGGGAATAATCACATCACTTGGGATATTTATCTTTCTGACCTTTGCAAGTCCCTGTCTTGCGCAGTTAAGCGATGCCGAGATCGATTCTCTTCAGGCACGCGCAGATAGAGAAGGATGGTCCTTCGAGGTTGCCAAAAATCCTGCCACCGACTACTCGCTCGACCAGCTCTGCGGACTGGTCGAACCGGAAAACTGGCGCGAAAGCGCGCCATTTGATCCCTGCACGGTCAAGCGCGATCTTCCGGCAAGCTTCGACTGGCGGGATTCCGCGACTTTGCCTCCGCCTCGAAATCAGGGTGGATGCGGAAGCTGCTGGGCTTTCGGGACTGTCGGGCCGCTCGAATGCAATATAGCTATCAAAGATGAGATTGTGGTTGATTTGTCCGAGCAGTATCTGGTGAGCTGCAACTCCAATGGCTGGGGATGCTCCGGGGGTTGGTTCGCGCACAGCTATCATATGTCCGCGCCCGACCCATGCGGTGATGCCGGCGCGGTAAGGGAGTCAGTCTTTCCGTATGTAGCCTACGATGCTCCCTGCAACTGCCCCTATGAACATACCTACAAAATAGAATCGTATGCGTACGTGGGCAACAATTATTCGATACCGTCAACCGAGGCGATTAAACAGGCTATTCTGGACCATGGCCCGGTCTCTGTGGCCGTGACTGTAAATTCATCATTCCAGGCTTACGACGGCGGTGTCTACGACGCCATGTGGACCAAAAATATTAATCATGCCGTTGTGCTGGTCGGATGGGATGATAATCAGGGCGAAAACGGCGTCTGGTTCATGCGCAACTCCTGGGGGGCCTGGTGGGGCGAGGACGGTTATATGCGCATCGCCTACGGATGTAACGACATTGGCTACGGCGCCTGCTATGTGGTCTATAATAAATCCAGCAAAGTTGCATTCGAGTATCAGGCCGGGTTTCCCACCTGGATACATCCGGAAGAACTGGATACTATGCGGGTAACTGTCAGAGGTGAGCTGGGAGGATCTGTTATTCCCGGCTCAGGTATGTTTCATTATTCTATCGAGGGCAGCACATTCGAGGCTGTTCCGATGAACGAGCTTTATAATAATCATTATCGTGTCGACATGCCCGACATTCCCGCCGGGCAGTTTATCGAATACTACTTCAGCGTTATGGAGGAAACCGACGGCAGAGTGTTTGACCCGGACACTTCCAAAGAGCCGTTCATGGCAATCTCCGGATATGCGGAGATTGCGGTTTTTGCAGACGACTTTGAACAGGAGTTGAGCTGGAATATAACCGGAGATGCATCCGACGGACACTGGGGCAGAGGAGTTCCGGTCGACAGCGACCGAGGAGATCCGCCTTCGGACTTCGACGGCTCCGGTAAATGCTATCTCACCGATAATTCGGCCGGCAGCTCGGATGTCGACGATGGTACGGCAACGCTGATATCACCTGCATTTGATCTTTCCAACGGTAACGGCCTTATCAGTTATGCCCGCTGGTATTCGAATGCCGGAGGTGACGAACCTCATACCGACGAGATGCAGGTTTATATTTCAAATGATGATGGCGTTAACTGGACAGGCTTTGAAACAGTCGGGCCGCTTGAGGAAGCGGAAGGCGGTTGGTATAAGCGTGAAGTGTGGGCCGGTGATTATATTGCTCTTACGGATAAAATGAGACTTCGTTTTGACGCCTCTGATCTCGGAGCGCCTTCGGAGGTCGAGGCGGCTGTGGATGCAGTCAACATTCGCACATTCGCGCTGGAACCTGTCTATACATGCGGAGATGCGGGCGGGGATGGTCAGGTTAATATCTCGGATGCGGTCTATATCATAAATTATATTTTCATCCCGGGATCACCCGAGCCCGATCCACTTCAAGCTGCCGAGGTAAACTGCGACGGCAGTGTTAATATCTCGGATGCGGTTTATATCATAAATTATATTTTCGTGGGCGGCGCAGCGCCCTGCGACTGCTGAGATAAGATTAAAAAATTATAATCCTATCAAATCCCGTTCGGTTAAGCCGGGCGGGATTTGTTTATATGCAAGCTTTGCCCAAGAATCTCCTTGCTCTCATTCAACAACATCATATTATAAATTCATTAACACCGCTAAAATATTAAAGCCCCTGAACGGGCGGATCAGAGTCGATACAAGGAGCTATTATGGGGGACCAGGGAAGATTTGACGACTTTAAGGAAGAGCCTGAAGAAGATAAAACCGAATCGTTGCAGGAAGAAAGTATCGAACAAAAGGAACTGCAAATAGATCCGGTCAGGCTCAGGATGTTTCAGCAGGAGATCAAGGACAACCAGAACTTCAGCATGGGCATTCTGGCGGGATTTATAGCCGGCACGGCCGGAGCAGGCCTGTGGGGATTGGTAACCTATCTTAGCAATTACCAGATCGGCTTCATGGCTATCGGCGTAGGTTTTCTGGTCGGGATTGCGATCCGAAAATTCGGCGCCGGCGTAGATATAAAATTCGGTATTCTGGGCGCAATACTCTCACTTTACGGCTGCGTGGCGGGAAATATTTTCTTCGTATGCCTGGCAGTGTCCAAGGAGTATGGCATACCTCTCTCCGAGATTTTGTCTCAACTGGACTTCGAGACCATGTGGATATTCCTGAAAGCCGGATTTGAGCCGATTGATGCGCTCTTCTATGCCATCGCGCTTTATTTCGGATATAAATATTCCTTTCGGCAG
>WJIM01000182.1 GCA_014730285.1 Candidatus Zixiibacteriota bacterium | reverse complement strand
TCGTCCGCAAATAGGTTACCCCCCAGAATGAACATAAAAATCGAGATGATGCTAATTAGGCTCCTGTTTGACATATATGCTCCTTAGTTTCAGAGAATGGGGCTCACAGTGTTTTCATACTATTATAATACAAAAGGTCGGACAAATGCTCCCAAAAAATAATATAAATTTTGTATCTTTTTTTAGATATGCTCTGTTTTGCCCCTAAAAAAGCTGAAAAGTCTCAAAAATACTATTTGGCCAGCTTATCAAGCTTTTCCCTGAGCGGATTTAGTTGTATAAGCCCGACAATTCTTTCCGCGGGACGATGGTTATTAAAAAGCATCAATGTGGGGACACTTCGAACCTGATATTGAGTCGCCGCCTGCGGATTATAATCAACATTCAGCTTGAAAAAATTAATCCTTCCCGCATAATCCGGCCCCAACTCGTTTATAAGGCCGGCCATAACCTGGCAGGGAGCGCATTTGGACGACCAGAAATCCACCACTGCCGGAGTATCCGGGGCAAGCACCTTCTGTTCGAAATCGGCGTCGCTTACTTCCTGAGGCTTACCCGGTTTCGGCTCCCTGTTAAACAGATTTTTCAGAAATCCCATAATTTCTCCTTATCACTAAAGCGCCAGCTTTTCGACTTCGTTAATCTGCTCCTCGAAAAGCTTGATAGTTGCTTCAAACGGTTCCGGGGTGGTCATATCCACACCACAGGTTTTGAGCTGATTAATCGGATAATCGCTGCCGCCCGAGGATAACAGCCGCAGATACTTGTCCACTATCCCCTCCTCGCCTTTCAGGAACTTATCGAGTATTGCCTGTGAGGCGGCATAGGAAGTCGAGTACTGGTAAACATAATAAGTGTAGTAAAAATGCGGAATGCGAGCCCATTTATATTTGGTATATTCATCCATAGTCAAGGCCTCGCCGTAATATTTTCGTGTCAGTTCATCCCACATCTCATTCATCAAATCCGGCGACAGAGCCTCGCCCCGTTCGACTCTCTCATGAATCATCAACTCAAAACGGGCATACAGGACCTGATTGAAATATGTGCCAAAGGTATTGTCGATATGTTGATTTAATAGGAACAGCTTCTTTTTGTCATCCGTGACCTTATTCAACAGGTGTTGAAGAAGCAGGCCCTCGTTCAATGTCGAGGCCACCTCCGCCACGAAAATCGTATACTGCGCTTTGGGATAGGGCTGGTTTTTGTTGGAGTAGAAGCTGTGCATGCAATGTCCCATCTCATGAGCCAGCGTGAACATATTGTCGATTGTATCATTGTAATTCATCAATACCACCGGATGAGCGGAGTAGTTGGATGAGCTGTAAGCGCCGCTGGCCTTGCCCTGGGTCTCGTAAACATCTACCCAGTTGCTTCCAAAAGCATTTTTGAGATTTTTTGTGTAGTCCTCACCCAGAGTTTCGATGGCCTGGGTAACCTCTTTCACGGCATCTTCGTAACTTACTTCATAGTTTTCCTCGGGAAATAGGGGACACATCAAATCATAGGGATAGAGTTTATCCAGCTTCAGGATTTTCCTGCGGATTTCCATCCATTTATGCAGGCCTTCCAGATTTTTTTCGGTCGTGTCCAGAAGCGAATGATAAACCTCAACCGGCACATTGATAGCGTCCAGCGCCTGATGCAGGCTGCTTTCATACCGCCGGGCGCGGGAATAAAAGATGTCGGTATTAATCGAAGCTGACAGCGATGCGCTGATTGTATTGACATGGCTTTCGTATGAAGAGAATAGCGCTTCGTGTGCGTCCTTGCGTACTCTCTGGTCAGGCGCTTCCATAAATTTGGCATAACGCTGTTTGGTAATCTGTACCTCGTTGCTGTCTTCATCCTTAATACTGGGGTAAGTCATATCGGCATCATTGAGCATAGTGAAGACATTGGCAGGGCCGCGGGCAACCAATATGGACTGTGCCAGAAGCTCCTCGATTTCGGCTGAGCGGATATGCTCGCGCGACCTGATCAGTTCCTTGATATAGAAATCATAGAGGTTTTTATCCGGAAATTCAGAGGCCATTTCTTTCAAACGATTGTCCTCTATCTGCAAAAGCTCGGGCTCGACAAATGAAAAGGCTGCGCCGGCCTGGGATACCAGCATGGCCGCTTTGTCGGTCATGGACTGGTATTTGGATACCCGGTGGTCGAGGTCGGCGTTACGCCTTGCATAAAAATGCAGATTATCACAGATTTTGGAGATATCGGTTCTAAGCTTCAAACAGTCGAACAGCACCTGCGGAGATTCGGCAAGCCTGCCGGTGAAGCCCTTGGCCTTCGTAAGCATCTCCTGAACTTTCTTAAAATCTTCTTCCCAGGCCTCATCAGAGGCATATAAATCCGAAAGATCCCATTTATATTTATCATCGATATCCGATCTCTGTGGAATATTTTTGGTGTCAGCCGAGCCCATAATAACGTCCTTTCTGCTAAATAATTATTGCAGTGAATAAAGGAAAATTTCGTCCGATTTTCAAGCCAAAAGCTGAAACATTCTTAATCTGCTTTTATACTGCGATTTATTCAGTATACAATAAAAATCGACGAAAAATGTTTCCGAATGGGCCGCAAAATGCTATCTTGATTGAAATTACGACGGGGTTTGAAATTTGATCTATAAATTGCTATATTTGGGCAAACATGATTGTAAACGAAAGTACGAGGTGATCCTGATATGAAGAGAATTCTGGTGACCGGTGCACTGGGACAGATTGGCTCTGAGCTTGTTATGAGTCTCAGGAAACGCTATGGGGATGAGAATGTTATTGCAACCGATATACGCCTGCCCAGCGATGTGCAGTTGCGCGATGCAGGGCCGTTTGAGTTTCTGGATTGTCTCGATCCGCATCATATAACGCGTGTGATGCAGATTTATAATGTCGATACGATTTATCATCTTGCCGCTATACTCTCGGCGGTAGGGGAGACCAAGCCCAACCAGGCCTGGCAGGTCAATATCAACGGCCTTTATAATATACTCGAGGCCGCGCGCCAGTATCATTGCGCGCTGTTCGTTCCCAGCTCGATTGGAGCATTTGGAAAGGATACGCCCAAAGACAAGACGCCGCAGGATACTATTCAGCGCCCGGATACCATGTACGGAGTAACCAAGGTCACCGGCGAACTTCTCTGCGATTATTATCACAAGCGTTTCGGCCTGGATACACGCGGGGTGCGTTTCCCGGGGCTGATTTCGTATGAAACCGAGCCGGGCGGCGGTACTACCGATTATGCCGTGGAAATCTATATCGAAGCCTTGAAGCACAAGGGGTATACCTGCTACCTTCAGGATGATACATATCTGGATATGATGTATATGCCGGATGCTATTAAGGCGATGATTAATTTGATGGAGGCTGATCCGAATAAACTGGTCCACCGCAATGCCTTCAATGTTACTTCCATGAATTTCACTCCGGCCCAAATCGCAGCCGAGATCAAAAAGCATATCCCCGAATTCAAAATCGATTACAAGGTTGATCCGGTGCGGCAGGCAATTGCCGATTCCTGGCCGAATTCGCTCGACGATTCATGTGCGCGCGAGGAATGGGGATGGGATCCGGTTTATGATCTGGAGTCCATGACAAAGGATATGCTTGAAAAGCTTGCCGAAAGAGTTGAACTGCCCTCCGAGCAGAAATCGAGATAGCTTATAGGGATGTCATCCTGTTCGAATGGAAGAATCTGTTTGAGTCATGAGAGATCCTTCTGTCCGTCAGTGGCCGGATTTACAATCGCTGCGCTCTCAGAATGACAAATCAAAATTGGATCATTAAAAAAGGGTGTAGATAAACGGGGCCAGGGCGGAGCCCTGCGCCAGAACCAGAAGCGCTCCCAGGAGTATCAGGAATGTTATTACAGGCGCCAGCCACCATTTCTTGCGCGCCTTCAAAAATCCCCAGAGCTCTTTAAAAATCGTGAATCGTGACATATACGGAATTTATAATAATATTTGGCAAGTTCAAATTATTCTTTCCCAGTTTTTATACGATTATAGAATCTGATTATCCATTTAAATCTGACTAATATGGTTTTTCGGGACGGCTGGTGGGGCCTTCCGGATCGACATCGCTCCAGTAGCTGCCCGCATATTTATCGAATTTGCGCTTCATCGGATCGCGTCCAAACAGCCGCATAAGAAGACCTATGGGAGTGATAATAATATAATAGGTTAGCGTCAAAAGCACATAGGTCATTACAATCCCGATTGCATGTGCAACCTTCATCCAAAGCCATTCAATCGGGCGCAGGATAATCGGCAGGGCGAGGCCTGTCAGGAGGAAGAATCCGCTGATACAGAAAAGGACAATCCAGCCGGTAAAATCGCGCCAGACAAAGATCAGCCCCAGCACTGCAAAGGCAACTGTCAGGGTCAGGCTGAATATTCTCAGCTCTTTATTTGTCTTTTTCTTTTTTGACATAGCATTAATCCAGCTCGAATTCCTCGCGCCAGTCTTTGATCTCTTTTAGCTCCGGCTGATCTTCCTTATACAAAACAATATCTTCCAAAACCAGCATATCCATTTCTGTGCGCATGAAACATGTATAGGCGTCCCCGGGAGTGCACACGATCGGTTCACCTCTGACATTGAATGAGGTGTTAACTAATACTCCAAACCCGGTTTTCTCCTTGAATTTCTCGATGAGCTTATGATAGCGCTTGTGATCATGCTGATTAACCGTCTGGATTCTGGCCGAATAATCTACATGAGTGACCGCCGGAATATCGCTTCTGGGGACATGCAGTTTCGCGATTCCAAAGAGCTTCTTTTCGTCCTCGGTCATCTCGCGCCGCCTCTTTTCGCGTACATCAGCAACCAGGAGCATGTAGGGCGATTCGACATTCATATCAAAATAATCGTTAACATCCTCAGCCAAAACCGAAGGTGCAAACGGCCGGAATGATTCGCGGAATTTTATCTTCAAATTCATCTTCGACTGCATCTTCTTACTGCGCGCATCTCCGATGATGCTTCTGGCGCCCAGCGCACGCGGCCCGAATTCCATGCGCCCGCAAAACCATCCCACCACCTTTTCCGATGCAATCGCCTCCACTGTCTCTTCAATAACCTCATCCTTGCTGAGCCGCTTATAAGGGTGTCCCTTCTGTTTAAGCCAATTTTCGATCTGATCTGTGGTCCATGACGGTCCAAGATAAGAGCCTTTTTGCATATCGCGTCCTGAAGAGGGCAGGGTGCGCTTGTTCCCAAGTTTGTGATACCATGTAAAAAGCGCAGCTCCCAATGCTCCCCCTGCATCGCCCGCCGCAGGCTGAATCCAGACATTGTCGAAGATATTCTCTCGCAATATCCTGCCGTTGCCGACACAGTTCAGGGTGACTCCACCCGCAAGGCAGAGATTCTTCTCGCCGGTCTGCTTCTTTGCATGGCGCGCCATACGCATCATAACGTCTTCGGTAACGTCCTGAATCGAACGCGCCAGATCCATATCCCTCTGGCGCAATTCGCTCTCAGGCTTCCTTGGAGGGCCGCCGAAAAGTCTATGGAACCTGGGGGAGGTCATGGTCAGGCCCTGACAGTAGTTGAAATATTTCATATTCAGCCGCAGACTGCCGTCCTCTTTGAGATCAATCAGATTATCGTAAATAGTCCGAACATATTTCGGTTCACCATAAGGCGCCAGGCCCATCATTTTATATTCGCCCGAATTAACACGAAAGCCCGTATAGTATGTGAAGGCGGTGTATAAAAGCCCAAGGCTGTGAGGAAATTCCATTTCCTGCTTTAACTCAACCTGATTGCCGTTACCCAATCCCCAGGAGGCGGTAGCCCATTCACCCACCCCGTCGATTGTGAGTACAGCCGCGCTCTCGAAAGGAGACGGGAAGAAGGCCGAGGCAGCATGGGATTGATGATGCTCCGGGAATAATATTTCGCCTTCAAATCCGGGAAGCTCTCTTTGTAAACGGTCGCTCATCCAGAGCTTTTCCTTGAGCCAGAGCGGCATCGATTTCCAGAACGATCGTATTCCGGCCGGTGCAAAGGATAGATACGTTTCCAGAAGCCTCTCGAATTTTATCCAGGGCTTATCATAAAAAGCGACATGATCCAGTTGTTCTGAGGAAATACCGCCCTCTTTAAGGCAGTAGGCGACCGCGTCCGACGGGAATCTATGGTCGTGCTTTTTGCGGCTGAAGCGTTCCTGCTGTGCGGCGGCTTGTATAACGCCGTTCTGTACAAGACACGCCGCGCTGTCGTGATAGAAAGCCGAAATTCCCAGTATGTTTACAGAGTTGCCCATCTTAGATTATACGTAAGATTAGCTCAGGCGGCGATATTTGTCAACTTCATTATCAAAAGGAAAATAGCTTGCGTAATTAATATGTATAAATATTTTGCCCTGAACGGCATTGACGGTTTTTGGAGATATGAGTAAGAAGCCAATGAAAGACTGGTCGGATGAGGAGAGGATATCTGCTGTTAAGGATATCTTCAGCAAAATAACTCCCAACTACGACCGCATGAATCGAATTATGTCCGGGCGGCGTGATGTCGCCTGGAGGCGTTTTCTGGTTAAACGAATTCCACACAGCGCGCGCAAAGTAGTTGATATCGCCACCGGCACCGGCGATGTTGCCCTGGAGATCGTACGCAAACGTCCGCAGGTTAAGGTCACCGGACTTGATTTCGTACAGGAGATGCTTGACCTTGCATCAGAAAAGACCGATCAGGCGGGCCTCGAGAATAAAATCGAATACGTCAACGGCGATGCTATGTCGATGCCGTTTGAAGATTCCACTTTTGACACATCTACGATCGCCTTTGGTATGCGCAATATCCCGGATCGACTGGGCGCGATTAAAGAGATGGCGCGGGTGGTCAGGCCGGGGGGAAAGGTGCTGGTGCTGGAGATGACCTTCCCCAAGAACCTCAAGATGCGTAAATTCTTTTATTGGTATCTGAATAATGTCATTCCCGCCCTGGGAAAGGTGATTGCTGGAAATCACATCGCCTATAATTATCTTTCCGAATCAATACAAAATTTCATCCATCCCGATCAAATGAGGGATTTATTT
>WJIM01000181.1 GCA_014730285.1 Candidatus Zixiibacteriota bacterium | reverse complement strand
GCCTCCTCCTCCGAATCCACTCGAAGCATTATAAGTCCAAATACCGGATCGATAACCGGACCGGCAGCAACCACTTTTTTTTGCAGTACAAGTTTCCTGAGATAGGCAAAATGCTCATCCATAATTCGTGTCTCTTCATCACTCATATTTTGCGGCCAGCCCTCGCGAGTGCCAAGAAGCTTCACGAAATAATGCTCTTTCTGAGACATATTATCATCCCCTTCCCCTGCAAGGCAAAAACTGCTACATACCCCCAGAACAAAAATAAGCAGAAATAAGATTCGAAGATTTTTCATTCTTAGTATCACTCCCGGATTAAAAGTCGATTATATTGATCTGAATTTATGTTCTTGTGCGTACCAAATCAAGATAAATTATTTTACGCTCTGTGTGGCTATTCTACACCCTCATATCCCAGACTTAGAGGTATTTTCCACCACCCAAATTACCGATCAAAATCATAGCTCCCCCTAACTCCCTATTTATCGGGCGTTCTATAAAACATTTTTAATGGGTATTGTTTTTGTTTATTCTCAGAATGAGCTGCAATTTTTAGGATTAAATAAACAACTGGAAGGTATCGCAGTATGCCAAGTGCAAAGAGTAATCATTTAGTATTGGTAGTTGACGACAACAAACATATGGCCCGATGCCTGGCGGAGATGATCGAGATACTCGGCCTGAAATGTCATACAGCCTATGAGGGCGAGCAGGCGATGGAGATGCTTAAGCTGCACGATTATAACCTGGTGGTAGCGGATTCCAATATGCCCGGAATCTCCGGATTTTCGCTCCTTAAACACATCAAGCAGAACCATGAAAATACCAAAGTCGCGATTATGTCATTGCGCGATTCAGAAAGCACACAGAACATTGTCGCAAAGGGCCGGGCAGATTTTTATCTTCCCAAACCATTCAAGACCAAGGATATCGAAAAGCTGCTTAATGAAATCTTTTGACAGGTGCAGATTATATCAATTATCTACCCGTGAAAAATGGAATAAAAATAGCAATTCCCTGAAACTATCCTTCCCGGCATTGCATTTTATTATCATATAAACAGGGAGTCTAAAACCGTTATTTGACCGGAGGCTGGTATGAATATGCCATTGATAACTGTGATCTATTCCATCGCATTGATACTTCTGGGACTGATCGGATATTTCGCAACCGGCCAAACCTCAAAGACAGCCCTTATTCCAGCCGCCTTTGGAATTGTTGTCCTGATTTTCGGCATCCTGGCATTCAAAGAAAATATGCGCAAAACAGCCATGCATATAGCATCCGTACTGGGCTTACTGGGATTCCTGGGCGGAATTCGCGGCATACCGTCTTTTATAAGCATGATTGCATCCGGAGAGGCAGCACGTCCGGCCGCTGCGATCAGCCAGACCATCATGTCTGTGGTCTCGCTGATATTCTTCCTTTTCTGCCTGAAGTCCTTTATAGACGCCCGCCGAGATCGAGCCAAACTGGCCGAATCGGCCTGAATCAATCCATTCTTAGAATAAGTAAATGGTATCTATTTCATTGATTTTTAATAACTTAGCTGCAATCTTTCGGCTCACCCCTGACTAATTTGAACAATTTTAGTATTTTTTTAAAGATTGCTCTTTTCCAGTCCGATCTTAAGGGTAGCAGGTTGAATATTGAGTATGGGGACCTAAAAAATCCATTAAATGAGGGATGAGTCATGAAAGCAACAGCGCTTTTTTGTGTATTCCTGATTGTCATGACAGCAACACCGATTTCAGCCCAGAAGACCGTCATTGAAGAACCGCAATCCACCCATTTCTCGGCGGGCGTGATACTGGGCTATAATTCGGGTATGAAATTTCAGGGTTACGGCATGGTTTCGAATTTTGCCGAGAATTTTCCTTTAAATGCCCGCCTGAGTGTGGGGTATTCCTTCGTTCAGCCGGGGGATGCCGCTGCGGCACGCCGGATATTCATCAACAATGCCACCAACGGCATACCGGAGGACAAGGGACGGGTACTGGACTTCCGTCTGGATTTAATGTATCCGATAGAAGTCCTTTCAATCGACAGGGCCTTCCTCTACGGCGGTCCCCGGTATTCCCGCTTTAAGGGCAATTTCAAGTATGTCGGCGGGAATGAGGATTTTGATGTTACCTCCAGTCACTGGGGGATCGGCTCCGGGATCGAATCATACTTCCGGATGAGTGCTAAGGTCGATCTGGTTATCTCAGCCGGATTCGATTACTTCTTCGAGAGTACATTAACCGGACATGATACCTCCTACAGTCCGGACGGCGAGGAGGTTAACGGCCGTGAAGACTATACTTATGACGACGCCGATGATGCCATCGAGCAGCCAAATATCGAACCGATACTGATGTTCGGCTTCAGCTACAATTTTTAACGGCCTTTTTCTCTCATGACAAAAGCCCATCCTGTTGTAAGATGGGCTTTTGTTTATCAATAAATAGCCCCTTTAAAACAGGATATATTTTATCTTGCTATTTTAATTCAAAACAGCTATATTATCTGTGAAAATCGCCATATTAAGCTTAATCAATCGTCGAGCACGCAGCCATGGAAGGGCTTGATACATCCTCCGGTATAAATAATATCCGGATTTCTGTTAATTCAATGGGGCATTTTAATAAAAATCACATTGTTCTCAGCAATCCGGGAGGACAATGATAAAGATCTTCAAATGAAAGGCAGGAGAGTATGATTAAGGAAATTAGTCTGGCCCAGCATCCGCTTTCTCCCAATGAGGAGCGTATATTGCAGGTATGGTCTGATACCAGTTTACAGGTGCAGATTGAATGTTTCGGCAGTCCACCCGATCCACCGATTTTACAGCCATGTTCAACCTGCGGCAGTTTTGCAGTAGAGTCAGGTCAGCCTTTTACATTTAAGGTTCCTGATGAAATCTTTCGGATGAAGAATGGTAAATTGCACATAAAAATAACTGATTCATCCGGAGATAAAAGGGAGTATAAGCTGCCCGCTGGAAAATTCGCTGTCTCAGGAGAGTAATCATGATTGATAAAGCACAGAATGGAATAACTCCCGAAATCCCCGAAGATCTTGAGGATGCTGTCCGCCATGCTCAGAATCAACTCGAGGAGTATACACTTGCGTTGAATAACCGCATAGCGGAGTTGTCCAAAAAGCTGAAAATCAGGCGCGGGATTGCTATAACCGTAAAGATCACATTTGCTGTTGCAGGAGTGTTTTTAACCTCGGGCTTTATTGATATTGATGTAATAGAGAGGGTATTTGGAGCTGCAATAGCCCTTATCATTGCGCTTGACAGCGTTCTTGGATTTCATAATCGAATGCTTACTCTTGCAAGTGCCAAAAACGCATATAAGCGGTTACGAGAAAAGATAATTTCAAAACACGGTGAAATGATAACCGATGTCATCAAGATACGGGATCGAAAATCCGAGGAATCGGCAAACTATCTGCTTGCTAATTTGAAGGAGCTTTTTAATCTGCTTGATAAAACCAAGAATGAAATAGAGCATTATCTTGCGAAAAAGGAATATGAAAATCTTAGCGGGCTGAAATTAAGCAGGCTTAATAAATTCCGCCTGGAAAGCTCATAGACGCTGCAATCCGGTCATTTTTACGCGTGATGAGATAAAAAACCCGCCCATTTCTGAGCGGGTTTTATTGCGCATTGGATTTTCGTATACATCAGCAGTCGGGTTCGCCGTTGCCGTCGGTGTCGCAGGGCTCGTTGCCGCCGATGAAGACATAGTTGATTATCATCACCGCATCGCTGACATTACAACTGCCGTCGCAGTTGCAGTCGCCCGATTCCATCGGATCGGGCGGAGCGCCGCCGATGAAAACATAATTGATTACATGAACCGCATCGGATACATTTACACCGCCGTCGGCATTGGCATCACCGCAGAAATATTCCGCAGTAACATCAACTGCGATATCCGGCGAACTGTATGGCATCTGGTCGAAATGCTGAAGCTCGATATTCAGATTTGTCTGACCGATCTGCTTGCCGATCAGCTTAAACTGCCAGTCGCCGATCATCTCATAATCCGCGGTTTCCGTATTGGCGATATCCATCAGGCAGTCATATATTGACGGATCGGGCTGGAAGAGCGCCTTGTCCTGAGAGTTGAACCAGATCTCGTAGACCTCAGAGGTATCATCCTCAGCAATATCAAGGCTGCCCTCAACAGTCTCGCCATCAATAGTAACCACCGTTTCAGTTCCCTGAAGAATCTGCATGCCGGTTATTACAGTCTGATCGCATTCGAACAGACTGACCCTGAAGTTGTCTATACCGGCCTCCACAATACTCTGCGGATCGAAATCGCCTACCGTGAAACGGATCGCCATATTCGAGGTCAATGTTACCCCGGCGGCCACGATCTCGCTGGCAGTGATTGCATGACTTCGCCAGCTCAAGCCACCGTCGGTATCATGAACTGCTATCTCGGTCCAGACACCCGCGCCGCCGTTATTGTTGATCTCAACCAGAATGTTATCAACTCCGCCGTCGGTATTTGTCAGGTATAGATAATAATCGTACGATATTTCACTTCCATCGGTCATCATGAAACTCGGCGAGGTCAGTCGCACCGAGCCGTCATCGATATCGGTATTACCGTATTGATTACCGGTCAGGTAACAACTTCCACTGCCGTCGCTGTCCGCCTCGGGATCATAATCCCAGCCGGGATCGTTAACCGGAACTCCACGCTCCCATTGACCGCTGGATGCGCCGAGATTGACCGCCGTCCATCCCATATCGGTCTCAAAATTGTCATGGAACACTGTCAATACTGTGCCGACCTGTGCGGTATACGCCGAATCGGGAGCGCCGGGCGGATTGTACACAGTCGACCTGTCGATACCCTCCGCACTGAGATAAAATTCAGGGCTGTTGCCGCATCCCGCTGCCGGAAGTGTTGCCTCGTACAGCTCGCCGCTTACGGGCACTATCGAACCGGTCTGATATGTACCGCCGTCATAACGGTAATGCAGAGTACCGGAGCCGGGCACATAATTTTCGAGATTATCGCTGATCTGCACCATAAAGGTCACATCTTCACCGGGCGCCATAAGATCGGGAGCGCCGTCGGGAAGATTGATATTGAGATAGGATTCATGTGTCGAAAGCGCCTTTATACAGAAATTTGCGGTGCTGTCGAACTCATACAAATCCTCCCAGGGTGACATTGAATCGGTGCGATAAAAACTCTGCCCCGGATCGGCATCCGACTCCACTATTGTACGATAATCTGCGCCCAGCAGGACCGGAACATCCGAGGTACGGTCATACGGATGGCCGCCAACCGAGAACTGTACATAAACATAGAAATCATTACCCTCGGTCAACTCAATCGGGCTGTCCAGATCGATGGTGTGGAATCCTGAATGTACAATAGTACCGGTTTTTGAAGCCAGCTCATTCTGAAGCTCACCGCTTGAGTAGTCGTCATAAATTTTCACTGTATAAGTAACATTATCCGCTGCGGTAAAGAAACTGACGGCCTTCACAGCCTCCACTCCCTCGGTACATCCGGTTGCTGTAAAGGCATTGAACGCCTCACTGCAATCGGTCTTGGTATCGCGCCAGCCATGATAATCATGATAATAGAACTGGTCGTACTGCATCGGTTCGACTTCCTGAAATGAAATCGCGCCCATCTCGGGGTGTTTTCCGCAGTGCTTGTCATAGTAGGAGATCCAGAAATAGCCGCTCTCTCCCCAGCTTGAACCCCAGCTATTTTTGCAAAGCCATGCTCCCGGCATACTTGCCTGAGTCGCCTTGGTGTCATCCCAGCCAATAATTGCTATGGCGTGATTCGGATCGAGCATACTGCTGGGCGGCTGGTAATGCGTTGTGCCTGACATAAACGAGGCATCATAACACATGCAGGTCCCGATTGCACCGTCCGACATGATAATATTTTTGACAGAATCGATATTGCTCAGGTCTTCGGCAACTACAAACCATTCAATATCGCGTGCATAATAATAATGGTAGCTTGGATCATCCCTGAGCGGAGGTGAACCGTACGACTGCCCGTCAATATCGCGAACCGCCCCCTCGCCTCGTGTCAGATAAGCGGAGGTCACACGGTAATCGCCGCCCTGGTGAACCTCCAGACCTGCCCCGGACGGCGGATCTATATCATCGTTATTGTGCTGATTGAAGCCGTTCCACCAGTCCAGATGATACTCGGCCAGATTCGGTTCGCCTGACTCGCCCGCCAATGTCCAGGCATTAGTCATCAAAAGATTGCTTTCCATAGCCGACATAGCGCCGTGCGTCCAGCATGTACCGCCCTGCTGATTTTTGACCGAGCTGACATAGTTCTGCCCGGCGTAATCCCGCAGATCAAAACTGCCGGGCGGATCGGCCAGGACGGTTGATGAAAAGGCAAATAGCAAAATAAATGCAAATGCGGTGCATAAGACCGCAAAGCTCCCCTGATAGCGTAGCGTAAATGGATAGTTCATAATTATCCCACCATTGCTGTTATTTTAGGTATGTTAATCTCGAATTTTCCAATCCATAAAAAGCAGAAGTATAACGCAGTCAAATATGCGTATTGCGGTCAATTAGCGGAGACATCGTTTCGCAAACCGAGGTTATGCGAATTTGATGGAATCGGCCGCAAAATGCGTAATAATTCCCAAAAGGTTCTACTTTTTCAAGATAGCTAAATTCTTCACAATGTCAATGATTCACTGATTCAAATAGCGAAGAAAAATTTAATGTATATCATTGTGGTAAAGTAAGATAGATGATTAGCAGGAAGTGGTATATTATTCTACGCTCTCCTGAAATGCATCAATATTCGACCGCTTATTAGATAAATAAGAGCAAACACTCCAAAATCGATAAGAAGCTTCACAAAACTGAAACTCTCCCTGAATATATTGTAATCAAAATCCATAAGCATGAAAACAATTCTGGATACAACATACGCAATCAGAAAAGCATAAATATGTAATGACAAACTATGTTTCATCCTTTGCTTCCAACTGAATGCTGGTGAAAATCCCTATATCATCATGAATATAAAAAATTCGGCTTATCAATCAAGTTTTAAAGTCGAGAATCTCTTTACTGAATATATAAGATTTCACCGCAATCGAAGTGCTGTCCGTCATAACAAGTGCCCAATAAAAATAGCGGTGCAGGGACTTGAACCCCGGACACGCGGATTATGATTCCGCTGCTCTAACCAGCTGAGCTACACCGCCATATATAACACTAATCCCTCATTTTCCGGCAGAGAGATTTTACAATCTATTAATTTATCGAGCAAAGTCAAGCAGTTTTGAAGCCGCCAAATTATATATATTCTTTAAGCTCCAAATTGTTCCCCAATCACACTAAATCTTTTTCATGAAATCTTTCGAAATTTCCATAAATTATTAACAGGAAAACATTTAGGTACGTATAACATTTCAAATAATGTCAGATTTCGTGTCGATATTATAATAAGAGCTTGACATATTTTTCACAATGTTCTATCATTTGAGCAAAATTTCAGAGGCATGAAAGGATGCATCGAAAGTGCATCTTGTTGAGGTTAAAAAAGTTATGGATCATGCAAGAAGGGGAATATTTTCAGGCCCACTAAGGGGCTTTTATTTTTTTGCACTTTTTTACAATCAAAACGATGTTTAAAATTAACTGGAGTTAGTTTAAAAATGTCTACAGGATCATTCAACCCGTTTGAAATGGCCCAGGCTCAATTTGATAATATAGCCGAAAAGCTCGACCTGGACCAGGCAGCCCGTCAACTGCTTCGCGAACCGCTGAGGGAATACTCATTCTCCATCCCGGTTCACATGGATGACGGATCGGTGCGAGTCTTCAGAGGATTCAGGGTGCAGCATAACGATGCGCGCGGTCCCAGCAAGGGCGGTATCAGGTTCCATCCACAGGAAACGATCAACACCGTGCGCGCATTGGCGATGTGGATGACATGGAAATGCGCTGTGGTCGAGATACCATTGGGTGGCGCCAAAGGCGGCGTGATCTGCGATCCCCATAACCTCAGCCTGCGTGAACAGGAACAGATTTGCCGCGGATGGATTCGTCAGCTTGCCCGCGACATCGGACCCTATCGCGATGTCCCGGCTCCCGATGTTATGACCAGCGCTCAGCATATGCTCTGGATGCTGGATGAGTTCGAGACGATCCATGGCGAGAAGAAAACCGGCCTGATCACAGGCAAACCGGTTGGCATGGGCGGATCACTTGGGCGCACAGAGGCCACCGGCTACGGTGTTATTTACACCGTGCGCGAAGCCCTTAAAGAACTCGAGCTTCGTCCTGAGATGACTACGGCCAGCGTACAGGGCTTCGGCAATGTCGCCCAGTATGCGATTCAGCTCTACCAGCAGTTGGGAGGTACGGTTGTCTGTGTATCCTGCTGGGATCAGGAGGATCAGAAATCGTACTCCTTCAAGAAGGAAGCCGGAATCAACCTGGACGAGCTTCTGGGAGTTACAGACCGTTTCGGCGGAATAAATAAGGACAAAGCCCGTGATTTGGGCTACGAGGTTCTTCCGGGCGAGGCCTGGATCGAGCAGGATGTGGATATCCTGATTCCGGCCGCTCTCGAGAATCAGATCAGCGGCGAGAATGTCGGCAATATATCCGAGAAGGTCAAGATCATCGCCGAGGGCGCTAACGGCCCCACTACTCCCGAGGCCGACAAGGTCATCGAGGAACGCGGAATATTCCTGATTCCCGATTTCCTTTGTAATGCCGGCGGCGTGACCTGTAGTTATTTCGAACAGGTTCAGAGCAACCTGAATTACTTCTGGGAGAAGGATGATGTTCTCGGCCGTCTGGATACCAAGATGACCTCGGCCTTTATCGCAGTCAGCGAACTGGCTCGTAAGCAGAAGATGTATATGCGTGATGCGGCTTACGTGATTTCGATTGGCCGTGTAGCGCAGGCCTGCCGTGACCGCGGATGGGTCTAAAAACGTGAAATTATATCGAATACTACGGGAGGCATTCCACAAATCGGTTTGCCTCCCTTTTGTTTGCATCTTTACATGAATAATATATATTATGGCGTATCTGAAACTGACAAGAATAGGGATAACCTTTAATAATGGGCGCTAAAGCATACAGTGAAGCGGGAGCCAGGGTCCCGCGTTTTAAAAGACAGTTTTTCGAATCGGGCGAGGTAATTACCCGCATCGGAACCGGCTCGCTGGGCGGCAAAGCGCTCGGGCTGGCCTTCATAAAGGATACATTAACCTCGAAGCTTAATCCCTCCGACTACGGCAATATTACTATAAATATCCCCACTCTGGTGGTAATCGCAACCGATTTCTTCGACAGATTCATGCAAATCAATAATCTCTATGATCTCGCCTTATCCGATATGCCCGACGACCGTATCGCCCATGCTTTCCAGAATGCGGAACTTCCACCGGAGCTAAATGGCGATCTGAGACGGCTAATTGCCGATGTGCATACGCCTTTGGCAATCCGCTCCTCAAGTCTTCTGGAGGATGCTATATATGAACCGTTTGCAGGTGTCTACGGCACCAAAATGATTCCGAACAATCAGCCCGACACCGATACCCGTTTCAGCAAGCTGGTGGAGGCGATAAAATTCGTTTATTCGTCGGTATTTTTCAGCGAAGCAAGGGATTATATCCGCGCCACCAAACAGTCTATCGAGAGCGAGAAGATGGCGGTGATTATTCAGGAGGTGGTCGGCCTGAAGCATTGGGAGCGTTATTATCCCGATATTTCCGGCGTGGCACGATCCTACAATTTTTATCCGACCAGTCATGCCAAACCAGAGGATGGTGTGGTCGATCTCGCTGTTGGCCTCGGAAAGACAATTGTTGACGGCGGCATGGCCTGGACCTATTCCCCCGCCTATCCCAAAAGTATACCGCCCTACAATTCAATCGGCGACCTGATGAAGCAGACCCAGACCAAATTCTGGGCGGTTAACATGGGCAAACCGCCTAAATACGATCCTACAAAAGAGACCGAATATATGATCGAGGGCAATCTTAAGGATGCCGAGCTGGACGGCGCTCTGGATTTTACCGCCTCCACTTACATACCGGAACGTGACAGAATCTCTCCCGGCATAGGTCCCAAAGGCCCCAGGATTATCAATTTTGCTCCAATCCTGCAATTAAATGAAATTCGTCTGAACAACTTGGTTAACGATATACTCCGGGCCTGCGAGGATGCTGTGGGAGCGGCGGTCGAGACCGAGTTTGCGCTGACTATTGACAACAAACGCAAAGACCGTCCGGTCAGGCTGGGATTTCTGCAGGTCAGGCCGATGGTTGTCAGCGATGCCGAGGTCAAGATCGGTGAAGACGAGCTCAACTCAGAAGATGCATTGGTGGCATCAGAAAATGTGCTCGGAAACGGAATTATCGATAATATTAAGGATGTCGTTTATGTCAGGCCGGACGCCTTCAATGCCAAAAACACCCGGCTTATTGTCGCCGATATCGAGAAAATCAACCGCGAGCTTGTTAATTCCGGGACGCCCTATGTGCTGATCGGCTTTGGCAGGTGGGGCAGTTCCGATCCATGGCTGGGGATCAATGTTAACTGGGGCCAGATTTCAGGCTCGAAAGTAATTGTGGAATCGACTCTTGCCAATATGAATGTGGAATTGAGCCAGGGATCACATTTCTTCCACAATATAACCAGTTTCCAGATCCCATATTTTTCGGTCAGATTCGACGGCAAATACAAAATCAACTGGGATTGGCTGGAAAAGCTGAATCCTGAGTCCGAGACAGAATATGTAAGGCATGTGAAACTGGAACGGCCTTTGAATGTTAAAGTTGATGGAAGGAGCGGTAGGGGAGTAATTCTGTAATGCTGTTCGATAAAAGACATCCCAAAAGCCATATGATCTCCTCATTGCAGGAGCGTGCCAAGGAGCTCAACTGCCTCTATAAAACAGAGGAGCTGATGAATGCCCCCCATGCCAGCCTGGATTCGGTCTGCATGGGCATTATCGAAGCTATCCCGCCCGGCTGGCAGTACCCGGATATCTGTGTGGCAAGGATAACCATAGACGATAACTCCTGGCAGTCAGATGATTTTGAGCAGACTGAATGGGAGCTCAGTACCGATGTCAGGATTCAGGACAAGGTAATCGGCCGGATCAGCGTCTATTATACCAAGTCTATGCCCACTTTCGATTACGGCCCGTTCCTCAAGGAAGAGAAAAAGCTGATCGGCACGATAGCTGAACGTCTGGGGCATTTTATCATGTACCACGAAATGAAGCATATGTTCAGCGAATGGGATCATGCCAAAAGAGACATTTCCCGCAAGAGGCGCGGTAAATGGCAGGTGGTACTTGACCTTCTGAAACAGACCGACCGAAATTTATATTATACGATCTCGCATAAGATGCTCAATTATCTCTGCTGGAGTGGTATTTCCGAGGCTGAGGAACTGCGTCACTATACAGGCACCGACCGTTCCAGCGATGATCATGAGCTCAAGGCCGATTCTAATCGTCCGCATCAAAAGGAAGCAATCACTATATCCAATGAATTGACCGAACGCGTATTCAAAATTGCGGCAGACCATTTGAGCGAAAACGAAATTCTCAACCGTGTGCAAAAATGGATTCAGGAAGATAAGCTGAGTTTTCTGGTACAGGTCGTAAACCGCAACCTTTCACTTTCGACCGTGGCCGATGCGATCAGGCGTTATCATCATATCGAAGATGAGGGTTTCGAGCTTCATTCACCCAGCAAACGCGGTGTAACTGTCTCCCTTATCCGGCGTTTTATGTCCGACCAGCTGCCCTTTATTAATATTGCCAAGAATTTCGTGGAGGTTGGCGATTTTTTCCATCTCCTGCAAAACGTGATCTTCTCGGCCGAAAGCCATGGCAAGCTGGGCGGCAAATCGGCGGGGCTCTATCTGGCGGCACAAATTCTAAAGAAATCATCCGAATATGCTGATATTCTGGGCACGATAAAGATACCCAAGACATGGTATATAACCTCCGATATGCTCCTGCATTTTATGCATTTCAATAATTTCGATGAAATCGTGGAGCAGAAATATAAAGACATAAACCAGGTGCGTTTCGAGTACCCGCATATAGTACAAACATTCAAAAACTCACACTTCCCGCCGGAGATGGTCAAAGGACTATCGCTGGCGCTCGACGATTTGGGCGATAAACCCCTGATCGTAAGAAGCTCCAGCCTGTTGGAGGACAGAACCGGGGCGGCATTTTCGGGCAAATACAAGAGCCTTTTTATAGCCAACCAAGGGAGTAAACGTGATCGTCTCGATGCACTTCTGGATGCTATCGCCGAGGTCTATGCCTCCACCTTCTCTCCCGATCCGATCGAGTACCGCACAGAACGCGGCCTGATCGATTTCGGTGAGGAGATGGGGATTATGCTCCAGGAGGTCGTGGGCACCAAAGTAGGGCATTATTATCTCCCAACATTCGCGGGCGTGGCTTTCAGCAAAAATGAATTCAGGTGGTCGGCCAGGATCAAACGCGGGGACGGCCTTCTCAGGCTGGTGCCCGGTTTGGGGACTCGTGCGGTAGACCGTCTGGCAGACGACTACCCTGTTTTGATAGCACCGGGACAGCCGAATCTGCGTGTTAATGCAACTATCGATGAAACCGTAAAGTATTCTCCCAAGTGGATGGATGTTATAAATCTGGAAACCAACCAGTTCGAGACAGTGGAGGTTGATTACCTTCTGCGTGAATATGGCGCGGAAATACCTGGCATAAACAAAATCGTATCGATATACGAGGACGGCACTCTTCGCAAACCTATGGGAATGAATTTCGATTTCGAGCAGGAGGAACCGGTTGTAACCTTCGAGGGACAAATCACCAGCGGGCATTTTATCAAGCAGATGCAAACTATCCTAAAGGTACTGGAAGATAAACTTGAAAACCCGGTGGATATCGAATTCGCTTCTGACGGCAAGGACTTTTATCTGCTCCAATGCCGTCCGCAGAGTTATTCCGAGGAGAGTCAGCCGGCGCCTATTCCGAAAGATGTTGGTGATGAGAAAGTGCTGTTCACGGCCAATAAATATATCTCCAATGGAATCGTGACAGATATTACGCATATGGTTTACATCGATCCTGAGCATTACGGAGAGCTTACAGACAGGGCGGATATGCTGGCCATCGGCAAAGCGGTCGGCAAGCTCAACAAGCTTTTGCCCAAACGGCAGTTCATTCTGATAGGTCCGGGAAGATGGGGCAGTCGCGGAGATATACGTCTGGGAGTCAGTGTAACTTATTCCGATATAAACAACTCAGCGGCATTAATCGAAATGGCAAGACTGAAGGGCAATTATGTGCCCGATCTTTCTTTCGGAACACATTTCTTCCAGGATCTGGTCGAAGCCGGTATCAGATATCTTCCGCTTTATCCGGATGATGAGGGCATTATATTTAATGAGCGCTTTTTCAAAAGGGCTCCCAATATTCTTCCCGATGTTCTCCCCTCATTTGCCGGCTTGAAGGATGTTATTCATCTGATAGATATTCCCCGCGCAGCCAATGGCCAGGTCATGAAAATCCTGATGAACGCCGAACTTGACGAGGCAATGGGTTTGCTGACACGTCAGACATCGCGTGAGAAGAAAGGCGGCGTTGATCTTGAGACTCCTCGTACACGGATCAGCAAATATTGGCAATGGCGCATGAATATCGCCGACCTGATCGCCGCCAAACTCGAACCGGAACGCTTCGGGGTAAAGGCCCTCTATATTTTCGGCAGTACCAAAAATGCCACCGCCGGGCCGGGCAGTGACATCGATCTTATCGTTCATGTCAACGGCAATCCTGAACAGAGGCAGATGCTGGATACATGGTTCGAGGGCTGGAATCATGTGATCTCGGAGATGAATTACCAGCGTACCGGTTACCGTACGGATGAGATTCTTGATATTCATTATGTTACCGATGAGGATATCAAAAACCGTACGAGTTATGCGGTGAAAATCGGTGCGGTTACAGATGCGGCCCGGCCGCTTAAGATCGGCAATTCATCTGAATCATCTAAATAATCTCCCTGACAGCCTTATCGAGATTCTCCGGATCAAATCTCACCACGGCAAGCTCGCGTCCATCATGAGCTGCAGAGAACATTTGTGTCCGGCCAAGGGCATCCTTCCATGATCCGGTCATTGAAGCAGATTCATGGATATGACCGTGCATCGTCACAAGCGGCTGACGCGCTTCGATAAAGCGTCGCAGAGCGATACTGCCGACATGCACATCCAACGGCACATGGTCAATCATCTTGCCGTCCAGATTCGCCCGGTCGAGTTTGGTTTGGTAGGGCGGTGTATGAAAAAGCATAATAGCGTTTTCGAGATCATCATCCCCGGCGAAGTCGTCCAGATCTGCCTTGATCGTGGAGTAACGCTTCTCACGTTCGGGCACATTGACAGTATATTTACCCTCCTCGGGTGAAAGGCATCCCGGGTCAACATAACGGGAGACGTCATACCTCTCCCAGTCCTTCAAACGAAACGGCGTAGGAGGCACGAAGCTGTAACCGTAGACCGTGTATTTGCCCAGCTCAGCTTTTTTGAAATGAATATACTCCCAGATTCCAGCCTCACTGCCGCTTATGAAATCGACCTCGCGATTGCGGCCGTCGTCATTGCCGAGAATCATAAAAACTCGTGGATAATTATCGCCAAGCTTTGCCTTCAGTTCGGCAAAATTGACCAATAGGAAATCGTCAATAAAGTCACCGTCGATATCATGCGTCTCATAATTCATGAACATGCCCGAAGGCAAAATATCCCCGCCCAAAAAAACGGCATCGGGTTTCTCATTTTCTATCAGCTTGAAGAGCTTGAAATACCTTTCCGAAAGGCCGTGTATATCTGATACGAATATGCAGTCCAAAACGAATCCCTCTTGAAAATTTAATCTATCTGCAATGATTCAGCTATCTTATGCGAGCGCTTGATTGTGTCATTTAAGCCGATCCCGGTAAAAGCATTGCCGGCCAAATATAGGCCGCCGAGTTCATTCAGTCGATTGTCAATATTTTGCAGGCGCTGCCGGTGTCCCATCACGTATTGCGGTATGGCATGCTTCCAGATAATTATCTTCTCATAATCCGGATCGCCCTTTAGATTCAAAATCGGCCCCAGTTCCTGCTTCGCGATCTCAGAAAGCCTTTCCTCATTTTCATTTACAATCTCCTCGTTTTTGGCGCCGCCCAGCAT
>WJIM01000180.1 GCA_014730285.1 Candidatus Zixiibacteriota bacterium | reverse complement strand
TCCATTTCATCCAAACCCAGATTATCGACATCCAGACGTGCCAGAGAATCGGAGGCTATATTCCTGTCGATACCGCCGTTGCCGGCCACCTCGGCAAAATCCCGTACCCGTTTCAGGAGACGGTTGGCTACACGGGGTGTGCCCCGTGCCCTGCGGGCAATTTCGAACGAGCCTTCCTCATCTATATTCACCCCCAGGATTTTGGCAGAGCGCTTTACTATTTTCTGAAGGCTCTGCACATCATAATAGTCCAGCCTCCCGACCACCCCGAAACGCGACCGTAAAGGCGAGGTCAGAAGCCCGGCACGGGTTGTTGCGCCCACGAGCGTAAAATGCTTGATAGGAAGCTGTACCGAGCGCGCCGAGGGTCCCTTGTCGAGCATTATTTCGAGCGAAAAGTCCTCCATGGCCGGATATAGATATTCCTCGACCACACGGTTTAAACGATGAATCTCATCGATAAACATCACCTCTCGCAGGTTCATGTTAGTCAAAAGACCGGCCAGATCGGCGGCGCGCTCCAAAACAGGCCCTGAGGTTGATTTTATTTTCACACCCAGCTCGTTGGCCATGACATGCGCCAGGGTGGTCTTGCCCAGCCCCGGCGGACCGTAGAGAAGTACATGGTCGAGAGCTTCACCCCGCTTCGAGGCGGCCTCGATGAAGACCTTCAGATTGTCCACCAGTTTCCTTTGACCCACAAAATCATCAAATTTCTGGGGCCTGAGAGTGGCGTCAAAATTCTCTTCTCCGGCGGCACGATCCGGCGCTGTAACCCGTTCTTTCTGCATAATCTCTTAAGTTAAATAAAAAAACAGCCTTCGCAATCACAAAATAAAACAGTTCCGCATGTTATACGAATATGGTGTAATCAGTCTAATCCAAATTAGACTTGACAAAACACAATAACATTTGTACAGATTTCAAGCAATATATAATAGAATTATACTAAAGGGACATTTTACAAGGAGGTAAAATGGGCAACTTCTTTTTCATAAAGCCTGCTCTGACTGCACTTGAGGAGGGGCGTTCGGTGCGATTCGGAATATTTATCCTGATGTGGGTCATTGCAATAGCGGTGGTGATCGGCGGGATTGTGCAATGGATCGATTCATGGAATTTCGTGAGCGGGCAGGATGCGGCCGGAGTGATCGGCGTTATAATCTTCCAGCTTATCTTTCTCCTGCTGTTGTACTTAATATTTCAGATACTGGTTATAAGGGCCAGTGATGTGCTCAATGTGGAGGCATTTGACAACGAGTTTACGGTGATTCCGGTGATGTCAGTGCTGGCACGGACAGTAGGCGAACTGCTGGCGGTAGTCTGGATTTTCCTTGGAATCGGCGGTTTGATTGTCTTTTGGTTTTCGGGGTATGCCCCCTACAGCACAGATTTCGGGCTGTTTGGAATATTGGGCGGTTCCGGATTCAAGGGCGGAGTGCTTGCATTAGTTGCCGGGATTGTACAGGCTTTCGTTACGATAGTAATCGCCTATTTCTGGGCCGAGGTTATTATTCTGGGCCTGAAATGGTACCTTCATATGAAAAGGGTTAGGCATATCGCGGACGGCTATGAGAAGCCTGCTCCGGTTGGCGCAACCGCCGGCCCTGAAGGCCCAAAGCCCGAGGATAAAGGCGGCGAAGAGAAGAAGGAATAAGGTTAAAGCGGTTAAAAAATCATCGGGGCGCGTGATACCATGCGTCCCGATATTTTTTGAAAATTATCCCACCCCTTATGCAGTGGAGCACCTGGCTCCTGTCAGGTCTTCAGACCTGACGGGCGGCGGATTTAGGGACCTGCCGCGACTGCTCGAGAATTGATTTGCGACTTCAATAGTGACAACGTCAAATTTCGCAGAGATTTGACCCACATTTTTCTATTCAAAGATAGCCGTCGGGAAAGGATTCCAGACTTAACAATTCCGGGATGTTCCTATTCGGATTGATTTGTAACAAACAGGCATTTGCCGCGGTCGGGATCATAGAGCTGGCATTTGCGGTAGTCGCCGAACGGTATCAGGCCGTCGGTAGCGAGGCAGTCCCAGTCGAAATCGCGGCAGGGCAGTTCGCGATTCTGTTCTTCGCGGCGCTCCTCTTTTGTCAATTCAAAGAGCTTCTGCATGATTCTAATTCTCGGTCATGCCGTATTCATGAAGTTTGTTGCGGAGAGTTCGAGTAGTAATACCAAGCTCGTCGGCGGCCTTAGTGCGGTTGCCGCTATGGCGCTCCAGCGATTTCAGAATAAGTATCTTCTCACCCTCTGATATCGTAATCGGATCGGAAAGCATATCCGACATCTCCGCATTAGGCCCCAGCGCCAGATATGATGGGAAATCCTTATGGGTAATCACTGAGTTTTTCGAAGTCACCACTGCACGATGTATCAGGTTTTCGAGCTCGCGGACATTGCCCGGCCAGGGATAGGCCTGCAGAAACTTCAAGGCCTTCTCCGAGATACCTTCAATGTGGCGTTCATCCTCTTCATTGAATTTTTGTATAAAATGATCGATCAGGAGCGGAAGGTCGTCCTTGCGCTCTCTCAAAGGCGGGACTTCGATATTTATCACGTTAAGGCGGTAGAATAAATCCTCACGAAAGTTGCCCTTTTTGACTTCATCCATCAGATTGCGGTTGGAAGTAGCAATCACGCGCACATCGACTTTGACCGGCATGCCGGAGCCTACACGTTCGAATTCGGACTCCTGAAGCACTCGCAAAAGCTTGGCCTGAAGCCCCAGATCCATCTCCGAGACCTCATCCAATAGAAGCGATCCGCCGTCGGCAAGCTCGAAACGGCCTTTGGTCTGCTTGATAGCTCCGGTGAAGGCGCCCTTTTCATGCCCGAATAGCTCCGATTCGATCAGATTTTCGGGAAGCGCCGCGCAGTTAATGCGAATAAAGGGCATATCCTTACGGGGGCTGTTGAAGTGAATTGCCTTGGCAACTAATTCCTTGCCGGTACCGGATTCGCCTGTCAACAAAATCGTAGCCTTGCTGTTAGCAGCGGTTTTAATCAGATCGAATATATCCAGCAAATTGGCGTTCTGCCCCACAATATTATCAAAGCTGTATTTATCGCGAATCTGAGCCTTGAGAACCTTGTTCTCCATCCTTAGAATGCGATGCTCCAGACCGCGTTTGACCACGATTTCAATTTCATCGGGTGAAAAGGGCTTGAGAATATAATCATAAGCGCCCTTTTTCATGGCATCCACTGCATTCTTGACGGTACCGTAAGCGGTAATCACAACTACAACTGAATCGGGAGCTATAGATTTGACTTTGCCTAACAGAGTGATACCGTCCATCTCCGGCATACGAACGTCGGTAAGAATAAGATCAAAATCATATTCCTCTATCAAATTCAGGGCCTCGACACCGGAGGAGGCGGAGTGTACCGTATAGCCCGCGCGGGTCAGAGTTTCGTTAATGAATTCATTTACAAGATTATCGTCGTCAACAACTAAAATCATATTACTCATTGTGGATACCTCGATTACATTTTAATGTAAGTTGGCAGGTATTTCAAGGGTAATATCAGTCCCTCGTCCGATTTCGGAATCTACTTTAACCTCACCTTTATGCAAAAGAACCAATTTTTTAACAGTCGCCAGTCCCAGTCCTGTTCCGGATTTTCTTGTGGTAAAGAAAGGAGTGAAAAGTCTCTGTTTGTGTTCGTCGCTGATACCGGCTCCGGCATCGGAAATCAGGATATTGAGTCTATCATCTCCAACAATGGACAGCTTTATGTCCGAAACCTGTGCGTTCTGTGCCTGGTGAGCATTCAAGAGCAAATTAGTAAGACATTGCCTGATATGCTGCGGATCGAACCTCCATTCCAGAGATTCGGGCGAAATCAGCACATCGATATTTGAGATTTCCTCGTTCTGAGCCAGAGTCATTCTAAAACTGCTGACCACATCATCGACAAAAGGTTTTATCTTAACCGGCTTAATAGCGGGATGAACCTCCTGAGCATAGCATAGAAGTGATGATACGGATTGATCCAGATTTTCGACGCCTTTGATTATTTTATCCACGGTTTTGATACGTGGATCGTCATCGTCGAAATCCTTTCGCAGAAGAGCCGCAAAGCCGAGAATTCCGCCCAGTGGATTGCGAACTTCATGTGCCACAGTTGCGGCCATTTCACCTAAAGCGGCCAAAGTTTTGACCTTGGTAACCTCGTCCTCAAGCTGTCGGATTTTGGAAGTGTCGTGATAGAGTTCCAGAGCGCCCGAGATATGATCATATTCGTCATAGAGCAAAGCTGTTGAAAATGAGACTGTCAGCTTTTCGCCGGTCTTCAGCGTGATCATTTTTTCCTCGGAAATTATAGGCGATCTGGTTGCAATCGTCTTCATCGCTGACAGCTCAGGGTCGCTGTCTTCTGCGAATTTCAGCCCGTGAATAGCCGCTGTTTGCTGATCTGTCCTGAGAAGCTTGCAGGCGGCTCTGTTGAGCATGGTAATCTCGCCTTCGAGATTGTAAACCACAATCCCGGATGGTACCGCCTCTGTCAGCATTTCCAGAAAATTCTGAGCTTTCTGATTTTCAATCAGCGCCTGACGAAGCCTGTAGTTGGTTTCCTCGAGCGCCTTATTCATCGATTCGAACTGAGTCTCAAGACTTTGATAGGATGAGTTGAGTTTTTCAATCAATCCGTCAAAATTCGAGAATGAATCGTTCAATTCAGAAAGTCTGGAAATATCAGGATTATACCCTCTCTTAGATTTCTTATCGTCCATGTGAAAAAATATACATATGTATTCGCGGATCGCAATAAAAACTATTTAAAAAAAGGTCATTATTTCTCGCGCAATGCTTTCTACGGAGACAATTTTGTCTGTGATTCCCGCCTCCACGGCCGCACGGGGCATGCCGTAGACAACGCAGGAGTTTTCATTCTGAGCGATGATTTTGCCTCCCAGGCTTTTTATTTTGGAAAGGCCCTTAACACCGTCAGAACCCATGCCTGTCATAATGACACCCAGAGAACGTCCCTTGTAAATATCTGCCACAGAATCCATCATGACGTCAACCGAGGGAATATGGAGCGCATCGGCGGGTGTGTCGCTGAGTACAATCTCGGTTTTCGAGCCCCATTTTCTTACGGTCAAATGTCTGTCGCCGGGAGAGATATAGGCCATGCCCGCGGTGACAGGTTCGCCGTGCTCGGCCTCCTTTACATGGAGGGCGCTGATCCCGTCGAGTCTCTGAGCCAGGGATTTGGTGAAATTCGGAGGCATATGTTGTACTACAACCACACCAACCGGCATATCTTTTGGAAGGTTCGGTATAACCTGCTGGAGTGCAGGCGGACCGCCGGTTGAAGTGCCGATTGCGACTATATCTACATTTTTGCGGGAATAGCTGCCCGATAAAGGCCGGGCCGGGGCTGCCGCGGATTTGGAAGCCGGCCTGAGTCCGGGCTTGCGCCGCAGGCTGTAATTTGCCATCAAAGTGCGGCGGCGGCTGTGAATCGCCCAGATTTTTTGTATAAGGGTCTCCTTGATCTTAACAATATCAAGGGAGACATAGGAAAGCTGCTTGGGAATAAAGTCCACTGCGCCCAGTTCAAGAGCATCGAGAGTGGCCTTGGCACCGTCGCTGGTCAGCGAACTGACCATCATCACCGGTACCGGATGAACATTCATGATTTTCCTCAGGGCGGTCAAACCGTCCATCTGAGGCATCTCGATATCCATCGTAACCAGATCGGGATTGAGTTCCTCTACTTTTTCAATCCCCTCGACCCCGTTACGGGCGGTGCCAATCACCTTAATATTAGGGTCCGATTCCAGCATTAGCGTTATAGCTTTGCGCATGAATGCGGAATCGTCAACGACCAGAACTCTTATCTGAGAGCCTTTCATCGCCATTATCTTATTCCTATTGTTTCTTGGCTAATCCAAAAAGGCCAAGTATATCAATTATGAGCCGAATACGTCCATCGCCCAAAATAGTCGCGCCCGAAATACCGGGTGTATTGCCCAAATAGGCGCCCAGTGTTTTGATTACGACTTCCTCCTGTCCCAAAAGATCGGAGACAATCAGGCCCAGACGCTTCTCGGCCAGGCCGACCACCACGACATATTTCTTTTTGTCCTTTTCGGTATCGTCCGGCAGACCCAAAACACTGTTTAAGTCGACAATCGGCAGCACGGCGTCACGAAGCTTGATAACTTCCTGCTTATTAACATAATAGATATCTTCCTTGTTGATCTTGACCGTCTCCAGAACCGAGGCGAGGGGAATAATCAGAATATCCTCTCCGGATTTCACCATCAAACCCTGAATAATGGCAAGCGTGAGCGGAAGCTTGACATCGATCTTGGTGCCTTTTCCCTTTTCCGACTCAATCTCGATAATTCCACCCAGCTTTTCGATATTGGTACGGACGACATCCATACCGACACCGCGGCCGGAAACATCGGAAATCTTCTTGGCCGTCGAGAATCCGGGGGCGAAGATAAACTGCTGTATATCGGAATCTGACATACCGGCCACTTCTTCCTCGGTGGTCAGGCCTTTTTCGACTGCTTTTTTTGCCAGAGCCTCGGTATCGAGTCCCCTTCCGTCATCGGCAATCTCAATTATTATATTGGAGCCTTCCTGTCCGGCCTTGAGCCAGACATTGCCGGTTTCCGGCTTGCCTGCGGCTTCACGTTCCTCGGGCGTTTCGACACCGTGATCGCATGAATTTCTTATCAGGTGTACAAGAGGATCGCCGATCTCCTCAATCACGGTTTTGTCCAGTTCGGTCTCCTCGCCGGAAATATTGAGATTGATTTTCTTATTCATATCGCGCGAGAGATCGCGAACCAGGCGCGGAAATTTGTTAAAGGCGTTTCCTATGGGAAGCATGCGCATCTTCATCACGGCCATCTGGAC
>WJIM01000179.1 GCA_014730285.1 Candidatus Zixiibacteriota bacterium | reverse complement strand
GTAGCGATATCATACATGGCAAGCTGAGTTTCCGAGAATGAGATCGAGCGGTACAGGAGGATCTTGCCGTCATGATAATCGATGGCATAAAAGGCGCCCGGCTCGTTATAAAGCGTGTCAAGTGCGCCGGTGGTCATATTGTATTCGGCCACATTAATATTGGGGCCTTCCATGATGAACAGGAAGAAATGCTCCGGATTCTCCTCGTCAAAAATCGGGCCATAGTAACGGCGCTCGCGGCTGACCAGAAGCGGCTTAAAGGAACCGTCACGCTCGAAACGCCAGAGATCATGCATCTCATCCCCGTACTTATTGGTCCGCACGATAATAAAATCGCCGGAGGGATGTACGGCATAGGCGGAGATTATGATGCCCTCCTTGGGCCAGTTGTTGGGAGTGATCTGAATCGGCCAGCCCATCGGCTCGTCAACATAAAAAAGCGCGGTCTGATCGCCGGTTAAACGCATCGAGAAATAAATCCTGCCGGTGTTGTCGATCTGCGGCGAGGTGATCAGGTCGATTCCGAGCAGGAATGAAAGATCGCCTTCCACTTTATCCCAATACTCCGATGATTTCAGGGTCTCTTTGGCGACAGAGTTGGTGCTGTCGATAAAGCCCTTGATTCGTGCGGTATCTGAAGTCACCCATGAGTCGATATCGACCAGAAGATTCTGGACCTCCTCAACATCCTGGGCCGCTCCCAAAGAGAAGCAGAAAAGCGTGATAAAGGCAGTGATAAGAATAGTTTTGAACTTCAATTTTTCCTCCTGTTGCTGTTTACTTAAAATTATTCGTAGAAAATAATCAAAGGTTTGTTTTGATGCAACCTATTTAAAATAATGTTGTTAGAAAGAACTTGACAGGATTTAAATTAATCCTCAATATAATTGACAAAGCCCGGTATTTGTATATATTTGGTGTCTGATTTGGATGGGGGTGTAGCTCAGTGGTAGAGCATCTGCCTTTTAAGCAGAGGGTCGAAGGTTCGATCCCTTCCACCCTCACCATTTAAATCGGAGGCAGATTAGCCTCCCTGATCCTTGAAAACATTGCAGGTCTAATCCTTACGGGATTTGATACCGTTAAAACTCAGAGAGTTTTGACCTACGATTATTATAGAACGCCGTAGGTCAAATCCCTGCGGGATTTGACGAATTCAAAACGCATTGCGTTTTGAATTTCGATAAAGAATGCGCCATTAGCTCAGCTAGGTAGAGCAGCTGACTCTTAATCAGCGGGTCGGAGGTTCGATCCCTCCATGGCGCATTTTTTGGTTGAACATGTCCCTCCCCAAAATCGTCTTCAATGTAAATAATCGATTGACCCTGTCGCATTTTTCCTTATTTTTCAACAGGCACATTAAATCGAAGGTCGAACCATGTCAAAAACCGGTGTAAAGCGAACAGTTCGTCTTATTGTCTCTACTTTGATCCTGACGCTTATTTTCTGCGTCTGCAAAACATCCGGGCTCTCTGCCCAGGGTGGAGGTGTTCTCCGAGGCCGGGTAATCGATATCGATACGAAATCTCCACTTGCTCTGGCAACAATTCGTGTCGAGGGAAGCAAATTCGGTGCAATCGCCGATTCGAGCGGCTGGTATGCTATCGACAATTTGCCCGAAGGCAGATACGATTTGATATTCGAGTATGTGGGATATCTGGATGCGATAAACAGAAATATCGAGGTGGATGCCGGGAAAACATCTATCGTGAACGCGGAATTGAAGGCGGTCGGCTTTTTCGATGAAGATATGGTGGTCAGTAACGAATATTTCATGCCGCGCGAGGATCAGCCGGTAAGTATCATGAATCTCTCGGCGGAGGAGATAAGCCAGTCCCCCGGCACCGGCAATGATATTAACCGTGTCCTCAATTCTCATCCCAGCATCGCCCAAATTAATGATGAGAAGAACGGCCTGGTGGTCAGAGGCGGCAGTCCGCTGGAAAACACATATTTCGTAGACAATATCGAAATACCGAATGCAAACCATTTTCCTACACAGGGATCCTCAGCCGGCCTCTACAGCATGATTGACGCCAGGTTGATTAAAAGCGCGGATTTTTATTCCGGCGGCTATTCCTCGAAATTTGGCGGCTTTATGTCCTCGGTAATCAATCTCGATCTCCGAGAAAGCAAACGTACTAAATTCAACGGTACGCTTGACCTTAGCTTTGGCCTGCAGGGGATGACTGCCGAGGGAAGATTGTTCGGAAAGAAGAGTGGATGGCTGCTATCGGCGAGAAGCAGTTCATTGAACTATGCGCTGAATCTGATCGATGAGCCTTTGAAATTGCCGGAGTTTCGGGATTTAATGCTGAAGGCCGATTATGAGCTGTCTTCGTCGGATAAACTGAACCTTCTTAATCTCTTCGGATATAACTTTTGGGAAACCAAACCAAATGATGCTATAATCGAGGGATCGAACTGGTTTCGTGATGCTGATGTTTACAAAAATATCTTCGGCCTTACATGGCGGCATTTATGGCAGGATAAGGGATATTCGACAACCTCGATCTGGCATAACTTCGCACGTTTCGACCAGAAACTACGCCTGATAGAAAGAGGCGAGCTCTTTCAGGAAATAAATTCCGATGAGCAGGAGCTTGGCCTGCGGAATCTGAATTATCTGAAATTCAATAGAATACATAAACTGGAATTCGGTATCGACCTGCGATACGACTATAATCTTTATCAAAACTACTACGGCCAATATGAGAATCAATACGGCCGCGAATTGCCCCCGCGTACAGTCGTCAGTATGATTAAGGCGCTTGGGTATGGTGTTTTTGCAAGCCATATCTTTCGGCCCCACGAAGATCTGAGTATAAATTACGGCTTCCGAGCGGATCACAACACCATAAATCATAATACTCACATATCCCCCAGATTCTCCGCTTCCTGGAGTCCCCTGGCAAGGTCTACTTTCAGTTTTGCTGCGGGAGTTTACTATCAGAATCTGCCAATCGTACTTCTCAGCCAGATCGAGAATTATGAAAGACTGAAAGATCCCCTTGCCTATCATTTTATTCTGGGCTGGCGGCAGCTTCTCACGCCCTCGATGCTTCTAACGGTCGAAATATATGACAAGGAATATCATAACTGTCCTATGGACCCCTTACAGCCCGGCATATTCGTTATGGATCAGACCATGATGGAAGAGATATTCATGAACAATTATTATCTGAATTCAAGCGGGAGGGCGAGATCGTACGGCATAGAAATCCTTCTGCATAAAAAAAGAACAGGTGTTTTTTACTGGCAAATTGGGGCATCATACTTTCGATCCATGTACAAAGACCACGCGGGCCGATGGCTGAATCGCATCAACGATCAGCGCTATCTTGCCAATATCGAGATCGGGTTTCGACCGAACGATAACTGGAACGCGAGTGTGCGCTGGATTTATGCCGGAGGAAGACCCTATTCCAGGTATTCATTCGGCTTGTATGGAGATGACGTGCGGTTGGTACCATCTTCAATCAATACCCAGCAATTTCCGCCTTATAAAACCACTTCCCTTAGAATAGGCCGCAGAATCACATCGATTGGACTGGACTGGACTGTGTATTTCAGCGCTTTTAATATATTCAATAACCAGGAATCCCAGTACCAGTTCGTTTCGACATATTACGGCAGAGATTTCTATATGAAACAATGGCCGCGGATTATCCTGCTTGGAATTGAGATTGTATATTAATTGCCGGATCATTTAACTATCATAATCATGCCAGTTCGAAATGCGGCATATCCTTGAAGGATTGCCAATGTCCGCCCCATTTGAGATGAATGCCGTTTTCGCCGGCGATACCCATAATCAGACCGGCCATGTAATGGAATTCGTTTTCATTTTCCCAGTCGATGTTGCCAAGCTCGGAGGAATATGGGCCGACATCCACAGCCATCGAAGGTTCGGAGTTATGCTTT
>WJIM01000025.1 GCA_014730285.1 Candidatus Zixiibacteriota bacterium | reverse complement strand
GGACGCTTTCTTCTTCTGCCCCTTCCATCCTGAGGCCAAGCTGGAGCAGTACCGCCGTGAAACCGACCTCAGGAAACCGGGACCGGGTATGGCCTACCTGGCGGCGCAAAAATTCGATATCGATCTGGGACGATCCTATTCTGTTGGGGATAAGCTCTCGGACGTAGGTCTGGGACAAAATCTGGGCGGAAAAGGCGCTCTGGTTTTGACAGGTTACGGCCAGCAGCAAAAAAACAAGCTTGGATCGGAAACCGAGTACATGCCCGATTGTATAGCCTCGGATATACTGGAGGCCGCGGAGTGGATAGTCAGCGATTGCGAGTCCGAATAAACCCCGCGAGACCGCAAAAATAGAGGGATTGCGGAGTTTAACGAATTTAATACTTGCTAATTGTTTTTAACATTTACAAATTAAAAAAACCATGATGAAAGAGGCCAAATACCATAAAAAACTGCCTGACGGACAGATAAAATGCCTGCTTTGCCCGGTTGGATGTAAGCTCAAGGAGGGTGAAGAGGGTGTATGTATGGGACGCAAAGTGATTGACGACAAGCTGATCGCCACCAATTACGCCCAGGTTGTATCGGCGCATGTCGATCCAATCGAAAAGAAACCGCTCTACCATTTTCATCCCGGCGAGCTTATCCTGTCGGTCGGTCCCAACGGCTGCAACATGTTCTGCCGGCATTGCCAGAACTGGTCGATCTCCCAGCAGAAACAACGCACCATGACCATGATGCCGGAGGAGCTCGTGTCGCTGGCGGAAAAGGAGAATTCAACCGGGATAGCATACACGTATGCGGAGCCGTTTATATGGTTCGATTATCTTATGGATGTCTGCCCAATGGCACATGAGAAGGGCTTGACCAATGTGCTGGTTTCCAACGGCTACATTCATCTCAAGCCGCTGGAGGAACTGCTGCCGCATATCGATGCGATCAATGTCGATGTCAAGTCGATGCGGGATGAGTTCTATAAGGATGTCTGCGAGGGACGTTTTCGTGTCGTGAAAAATACGGTGGAGCGAATTGTCAGGGCCGGGAAGCATATAGAAATTACATATCTGATTATAACCGATATCAATGATTCTGAAGCGGAGATAAAGGAATTCATCGATTGGCTGGCGGGGCTGGATAATACAATACCTATTCATTTCTCGCGTTATTTTCCGAGCTACAAGATGAATAAACCGACCACGCCAATCAAGACTCTCAATATGGCCCATGCGGTCGCAAAAAATAAGATGAAATATGTTTATGTAGGCAATACTTACATAGAGGGAACATCGGACACCCTTTGTCCCGAATGCAACAATACACTGGTGAATCGATCGGGCTACTTTACACGGGTGGTCGGCATAGAGGATGGAAAATGCAGCAAGTGTAAGAGCAAGGTCGATTTTGTCCTGTAAAATTACTAACCTTATGGAGGAGCTATGGATAACTTTAACGCCCCTGCACAACACGTCAGTGAAAAGAAGGAAGAAGAAAAGGAAAAGGCGGAATTCACCCTGCGCAAAGAGATCGAAAAGGTACTCGGCGGCACTCTGGAAGGGGCCTTTGAGTTAAAGGGAGGCATGGGATTATTGGTCACGATTAAAAAGGATGACAAGTCCTACGCGCTTGTCGTTCAGAAACCCAGCAATGGCGTTGATCCCAAGAAGGATACAGATGTTTATATCTCGGAAGGTATCGGCGCTTGATTCTGATTTATGGGAAAGAATTTTCAGGGCGTCCGTCACAGGGCGCCTTTTTTTGTGAGGTGGTTTGGGTACAATTCGAGTATTGTTTTAAAAGTTATGTCAATTCCTGCTCTCGATGAAATCGGGAGTGTGAACTGACATTGATTCTATGATATATTCCGTCAGGTCTCATCCCGACTTCTGTCGGGACAGGACCTGACGGAACTCTGAATGTAAATTGCTTTTATCTCAGCGATTTCTGGTTATTTTTAACTTGAATAATTGCGAACCTGTATTATTATTAGGCTCTTGAATTCAAGCAGGAGGATTATGGAATCTATGAATAATCTGAGACTAATTGCCGTACTTATTTTGATCGCGATTTTTATCGGATGCGGGGGACCGGAGCTGTATGTTTCCAAAGATAAAATCGACATGGGCAGGACCAAAAGGCAGGAGACATTCAAGCTGACCAATTCCGGCGGAAAAAAGCTGAACTGGCAGATTACCGATGACGCCGAATGGGTTCATGTCAAGCCGTTTGGGGGCAGGACCGGCGATGATACCATAATGGTAGTAGTTCAGATCGACCGCAATAAGCTCGAGGAACGCAAGTACGAGCAGAAGATCAACGTTACCTCGGACGGCGGCGATACAACAATTATTCTGACAGCAGAGAGAGTACCTGCACCGGTTGTTTTGATGGAGACCTCGATGGGCGATATCAAGCTCAAGCTGTTTCCCGAGGTGGCGCCGATTCATGTGCAGAATTTCCTCAATCTGGCCAAATCCGGTTTTTATGACAGTCTTATCTTTCATAGGGTGATAGACGGCTTTATGATTCAGGCGGGAGCCTTTACCGACGATATGCAGATGAAAAGCGCAAACACTATTCCAGCCGAATTTAACGACAGTTTGCATCGCGAGGGCACTCTTGCCATGGCGCGCCGTAATGATCCCAACAGTGCCAGCTCGCAGTTCTATATCTGCCTGGAGCCTCGTCCGAACCTTGACGGCCGTTACACGGTTTTCGGGAAAACGATTGAGGGGCTTGATGTTGTGCATAAGATAGGCAAGGTCAAAACCAACCGAGGAGAAAACGGAGATCCTAATTTGAGACCCAATCAGCCGTTTGAGCCTGTATATATCGAGAAGATGAATGTTCTCGTGGATTATGAGCCTGAAGGGTAAGATGATCACAAATTCAGGCGATAAATAAAATGCGAACAAAATAGCTGAGCATTGGTTTAATCTTTAGATTGACAATTTCGTATATAATTATTGACTGCTTTGAATAAATATTTCGGTTAAGGGTTAACAGAGTATATGAATCATACATGGTAGTTTGAGGGTGTATTAATTGATCATTACAATACTTGCATTTATTTTTGTCCTGGGCGTTGTGGTCTTTTTCCACGAGCTCGGACATTTTCTCATGGCCAAGGCCTCCGGAGTGAGAGTTTACAAATTCTCGCTCGGTTTTCCTCCCAAAATGGTCGGATTCAAAAAGGGCGAGACCGAATACTGCATCTCCTGGGTGCCGTTGGGCGGATATGTCAAGATGGCCGGGGAAAGTCCGGAGGAGGGTGAGAAGCTTGCCGATGATCCCGGCAACCTGATGAACAAACCGGCCTGGAAAAAAGCGCTGATCTTTGCGGCAGGACCTTTGGCCAATTATCTGACTGCGATAATAATCGCCACCGGCCTGTTTTTCTTTCTTGGCAAAGAACAGGTCGATCCAAGCCGTGTGGTTATCGGACAGGTACAGGAAGATACTCCTGCCGAGGAACTGGGACTTAAGCCGGGTGATGTAATTCTTTCCATTGGCGGAAACCAGGTAAATCAGCTTACCGATATTCATGAGGTTGTTTTCGACAGTCCCAACCAGGAATTCAACATCGTCTGGGAGCGTAACGGCCATACAAATTCCGCAATGATTAAGACCGCTGCCGATACCATTCCCAACTATCAGGGGGAGATGGTTGAGCGCGGAAAAATCGGAATTGCCCAGGCCACTGATACTGTCTCGGTCGGTGTGCCGGAAGCGTTTGTATTGGCCAACCAGGCCTCATGGCGGGTTACGGTGCTAATGGCGGATATAGTTGTTAAGCTCGTAAGCGGGCAGGCCTCGCCCAAGATTCTGGGTGGGCCGATTATGATTGCCAAGGTTTCAGGTGAAAAAGCGCGTGAGGGATTTGTCAGCCTTCTTGACCTTATAGTATTGATTTCGATTAATCTGGCGATACTCAACCTGCTTCCCATACCGATTTTAGACGGCGGTCATCTGCTTCTGCTGTTGATCGAGACTGTGAGACGCAAGCCGTTGACGCTTAAGCAAAAAGCGATTTTCCAGCAGGTTGGGCTGGCGATTCTGCTGGCATTGATGGTAATGGTATTCTACAACGATATTTTCAATAATCTTATGGGATAAATCCCACAAATTTGTTTCTCTAACGAGAGATTGGCCGAGATATGAAGGTAAGAGAAAAAGAAACAAAAAAGGCAACTGAGAAAGAAAAAAAGCAGGACGGGTTTCAGGTTACGCTGGAGTATATTAAATCCTTTCTGATAGCGCTCCTGCTGGCGCTGCTGATTAAGGCTACCGTAATCGAAGCTTATAAGATCCCGACACCCTCCATGGAAAAAACTCTTCTGGCCGGAGATTTTATACTTGGCAATAAATTTATCTATGGCATAAAAATACCCTTTACCGATATTCGCCTGCCCGCTTTTCGCGAGCCGCAGAGAGGAGATATCGTGATCTTCCGTCCGCCCCACAGCCCCAACGAAAACTATGTCAAGCGGCTCATAGGCATGCCTGGAGATACGCTTAAGATCACACGTAAGCGCGTGTATATCAACGGCGAACTTTATGACGATACGGCCTTTACGCAGAATACGAGCGATTATATGATTCCTCGTGATAATGTCGTGGGACAGGATCCGTATATTGATGCTCAGAGACGTTACGGGGTTACCAATGACGGCCACAGGACCTGGCGTCCCTTCAGGGACAATTCTTATCCTATCGTGGTACCGGAGGGAAAATATTTTATGATGGGCGACAACCGGGATAATTCCCTCGATTCGCGCATGTGGGGTTTCGTAGACCGTGAGCAAATCCTTGGACAGGCGCTTATCATTCACTGGTCATGGGATATCCATGACAAGGATGCTCCTCATGTCAACTGGAAGAATCCGATCACTGTGGTCCAGAATGTCTTCTATAACCTGATTCATTTCCCCGAAAGAGTTCTCTGGGAAAGATTGGGCAGAGTCCCGCAATAATTCCAATTAGGTGCGTGGAAAAAACCTGAATGCATCGATATTCGTCATCGCGAGGAGCGAAGCGACGTGGCGATCTCCGTGATTATTCTTGAGGCAACCGCGCAGATTCCCACAGTCGTCCTCGCCTTTGGCGGGACTCCCTCGGAATGACTTGTATCGGTTCTTATTTCCATATTACTGGCTTTTCCAACAAGCCCTAAAATCCCGGGCAATCAAACCTGCAAATCCTCAAGTTTAGTTTTTATTTGACTGACTGACCATCTTGGAGTATTTTCATTCGCATTAAAGCTCATGATTAATATAGCAGCAGAAAAACTCTCGATGCGTTTTGGTTTAAGGGGGGTATTTAAAGATATCAGCTTCGAGCTAAACACCCCCTCTTCAATGACGGTTACCGGCCCCAACGGCTCGGGAAAATCGACTCTATTAAAAATCATCGCCGGCCTCCTTGTTCCGACCTCCGGCAAAGTCCGAATAAAATCGGATTCGGATGAGCTGAAGGGTGAGGAGCAGAAAAAAATTATGGCTGTGGTTTCACCCGAAATGAATTTTTACGATGAGCTTACCGGCGCTGAGAATCTGGAATTCTTCATGAAGGCCTCGGGGTATCCGGCCTCGTCTGAAGATATAATTGAATCGCTGAAAAGAGTAGGTCTGGAAGGCAGGGGGGATGATTACCTTAAGGAGTACTCATCGGGCATGAGAATGCGTCTGAAATACGCTCTTGCGATATTGAAACGGCCGGAAATATTAATTGTCGATGAGCCCTCCACCAATCTAGATATCAGCGGAAAAAATATTGTTTATGATCTGATGAATGAGTACCAGAAAAACGGCATATTGATTTTTGCCACAAATGAGGATAATGAAATCTCGATCGCAAAAGAAAGAATTGACCTGGTCAGCTAAGCTGGCTGCCCTGGTAGTAAAAGACCTGAGGGTAGAGTTGCGCACACGTTATTCTCTGAATGTGCTGATTATGTTTGCGCTGGTGACTCTTTTTGCACTTGGTGTGACCTTTACCGGCCAGATTCTGACATTTCGGATTCACGCCGCCTTGATCTGGATCATGATCTATTTTTCCGGCCTGCAGGGGCTGTCGGGCGGATTCGTGAAAGAGGAGGAGGCCAGAACTGCAATGGCGCTAAGACTTTACGCTCCCTCGAGCGTGATTTTTTTCGGCAAGCTGGTCTTTAGCCTGTTAATCCTAACAATTCTTGTTGTGTTTTTATTCCCGCTTTATTATATATTGATGAATCCGGAAATAAAACGGTTCTGGATAATGCTTTTGGTTTTGATTTTGGGAATATTTGGTTTGAGTGCGACATCGACAATTACAGCGGCCATGGTTTCGAAGGCGAATGTGAAGGGCGCTTTGTTTGCGGTTCTGTCGTTCCCGCTCATGCTTCCGCTTTTATTGATTGCGATCTCGGCTACTTCGGTATGTCTGGGCGGTGGTGATGGGCAGACATTATGGGACAGCCTGAAAATCCTGATAGCATATCCGGTTATAGTGACAGCGGTTTCATTTCTTCTTTTCGATTATGTCTGGAACAACTGAGCAATGCAATGATTATTATCTGATAGTTAATGGTGCAGGAAAGTTATGAGAAATCTCGACATTGTTAAAATATTCCTCGGAATTTTGTTTTGCGGCGTGATCGTGCTTTCATTCGTTACCGAGAAGCCTGTGCGTGGCTTCGGGGATGAATTTCGTATTTTCTACTATCATGTCCCCTGTGCCATAGTAAGTTTTATTGCCTTTCTGGTAAATCTGATATATTCTGTAAAATACTTAAGAAGCAGGAATTATCTTGATGATATGAAGGCTGCAAGCGCGGCCGAGATCGGGATTGTATTCGGCGTGCTGGCAACCCTGACCGGCGCAATTTTTGCCAAAATTACCTGGGGAACATACTGGAATTGGGATATCCGTCAAACCTCGATCGTTGTTCTGCTGGCGGTTTACGGCGCCTATTTTGCCCTCAGGACCGCAGTCGAGCCTGAGGAGAGACGTTCCGCCTTTTCAGCGGTCTATGCAATACTGGCGTTTATAGCGGTGCCGACTTTCGGAATAATAGTTCCGCGTCTTTATGATTCGCTTCATCCCAAGGACACCCTGATGTCCGGCGGCAAGATCGCCTTGGGCGGGACTGTGGCGGTTGTGTTTTTCGGATCACTTTTAGCATTCACACTACTATTCTTCTGGTTATTTAATTTGAGATGGCGGACGGGATTGTTGGAACGATCCCGCATGGAGAGGAGTTATGAATAATCTGATCTACATTATGGCGGCAAATCTCATTGTCTGGGTTGGCATTTTCGTGGTCATTATGCGTATAGATATGAGACTGAAAAAACTGGAGAAGTAAGTGCCAAAAAGAGTAATCATAGTTTTAATAATAGTAGTTGCTTTCGGCGGATTTATGTTTTCATCGCTTATGCGCTCATGTTCGCCGCATGTAAGCTTCGAGAAAGCTAAAACCGGAAGCCATGTCCAGGTATTCGGTAAGATCAAGGCCGAGGATGTTGTCTTCGACAGCGACGATCTTTCGCTCTCATTTATTTTGCGCAATGAGGAGGGCGAGACTATGCCGGTGGTTTACAGCGGCGTGGTACCGTCAAACTTCGAATATGCCGAGGAGGCCACATGTATCGGTTCATGGCAGGACGGCAAATTCAAAGCCGATAAACTGCTTTTGAAATGTCCCTCCAAATACGAGGGCGAAGTCGAGGACGATCAGCAGTATGAATTCTACAACGAGGATAATACAACATGATTTTGCTGGGTAACGCGCTTTTGGTCCTGACCGGGCTGGCATGTTTTTCAACTGTGGCCCTGTTCGGACTGGCGGCATTCAAAAATAAATCTTACGAGGCCCCCGCCAATAATCTCTTTGCGATATTCGCATTATTGGTGGTAATAATGTCCGCCCTGTTTTTAGCCCAGATAATCAATCACAATTACGAGCTCGAGTATGTTTACTCTTACTCCTCCAACAGCCTGGGCTTCTTCCTGCTTCTGTCCACATTCTGGGCCGGGCAGGTGGGGACATTTCTGCTCTGGCTTCTTTTCACTGCAATTGCCGGAATGTTCCTGTTGAAAGTCAACTGGGAGCACAAGAACCGCATGATGTTTTTCTTTATGCTGACTGCGGTATTTCTGGTCGTGCTGTTATTCGTAAAATCGCCTTTTAAGCCGCTCGATCCGGCCGCTATCGGCATGCCGGCGGAGATGTTTCCGCCCTCGGATGGCCGCGGGCTGAATCCCCTTTTGCAAAATTTCTGGATGGTGATCCATCCGCCCATTGTATTTGTCGGCTATACTCTTTTGGCGATACCTTTTGCCTATGCTCTGGCCGCGCTTTCAGCCGGTGAATTCGAGACCTGGTCTAAAAAAGTGTTTCCGTGGAGTCTTCTCTCTGGCGCGATTCTCGGGCTGGGAATATTTCTGGGAGGCTACTGGGCTTATGAAACTCTCGGATGGGGCGGTTATTGGGCCTGGGATCCGGTGGAGAATTCATCGCTAATTCCCTGGCTGACAAACCTTGCATTAATTCACGGACTTCTCTTGGAAAAATCACGCGGGACTCTTCGCAAGACAAATATTCTCATGGCGCTTTTGGGATTCATTCTTGTTCTCTATGGCACATTTCTGACCAGAAGCGGGGTCCTGCAGGAATTTTCGGTGCATTCATTCGTAGCGCCCGGCAAGATGCTTTACTGGGTGATGCTTATATTCATGGCTGGATTTACTATTCTAGCGGCGGTATATTTTATCCGCAAACTGCCGCTGCTCAAGAAGCCCAAAGAGGCTAAAGAAAAGATGTCCGAGAGCCAGCAATGGTTCGAGACTATGGTTATTCTCGGGGCTCTTTTCACGATACTATTGGCAGTGCTGACATGGGTGGGTACGTCATCACCGCTTATAACGACTATTTTGGGTAACCCTTCCAATGTCGACCAGACCTTTTACAATGCCATAGCTATGCCTATCGGAATTATCATGGCCATCCTGGCGGCGGTATCATCGCTGTATATTTACTATACTCACAAGCTGAGATATTTCGTAATCAGGCTTGTAATCTCACTTGCGGTTGCTATGGTCGGTACTGTGATAGCATTCGCATTGGCAGTTAAATCCTTCTCGATTCTGGCGCTGATATTCGCATCATTCTTTGCAATAGTCTCCAACATTTTCGCGATTTTATCCATGACCAAAAAGACGCTTACCAGTATGGCTGGAAATATAACCCATGTAGGTTTCGGGCTGATTTTAATCGGCTTCATAGCCTCATCCGTATTCTCCACAAGTACCGGCGTGGTCAAGCTGGAAGCCGAGCAGAAGAAAGAGCTGATGGGTATGAATCTTGAGTTCATTGGAATTGGCGATAATTATATGAGCAGTGATAACAGGGTAAAAGTAGCGGTAAGTAACGGCAGTGAGGAGTATGTTGCCAAACCGGCGTTCTACCAGGATCCGTACACTCGGCAGACGGTCATAAATCCCTATATTCGCAAATCACTGTTCCATGACACATATTTCGCACCGCAGAGATATCTGCCCAATTATACGACTTTGACGCTATCCAAGGGCGAGACCAATACTGCCTTTGGACATGATATTACCTTTGATGAATTCCAGATCGGAAGCCATGAACATTCAGGCGCGATGAGGGTCGAAACGTTGCTCAGCGTAAACGTCGACGGTGAGGAGTATCAGGTAGTGCCGACCTTTTATCCCAATCCGACTGCCGCCGATGATCCCGGTTATGCAGATATTCCCAATACGGACTATAAAATATATGTTGATAGAATCTTTGCCGATGAAGGCAAAATAATGATAGATGTTGTGGGGATGGGAGACCTGGTGCTCGAAATCACCCGCAAACCGTTCATCAACCTGGTGTGGTTTGGTGCAGTAATTATTGTTATTGGTACCTTTCTTGCTTATCTCAGGCGGCGCAAACTTGCACAGGTTTAATAAAAAAATATATTGATTAATCATTCCTGTTGAGTTAATTCATGCCCATGAATATGGATCACTATTTAGGAATAGATATTGGCTCCGTTGCCTTAAAAGCGGTGGCTGTCTCAAGCGACGGACAAATTAGATATTCCGATTACAGAAGATTGTACGGTCAGCCGGGGGAAGTGCTCAGAGAGGCGCTTGCCGACCTGCGTAAGAAAGTTTCGCCCGAGCACATAGTGGCTCTGGTATCTACCGGCAATGGCGGGGAGCTTGCGCATAAGCTTCTGGGAGGCGATTTTGCCAATGAGGTGCTGTCGGTCTCCAAGGCGGCACAGTTTCTGACTCCCGATGTCAACACTATGATCGAAATGGGCGGCGCCGATTCCAAACTGCTCTGCTATAACCGCACAGGCGATCAGCTTGCCCTTGCCGATTTCGCTATGAACTCGCTTTGCGCGGCGGGGACCGGATCATTTCTGGATCAGCAGGCCAACAGGCTGGATATATCGATCGAGGGCGAATTCGGGCAGATGGCGCTGAAATCTCAGAATCCGCCGCGAATTGCGGGAAGATGCTCGGTATTCGCCAAGTCTGACATGATTCATCTGCAGCAAATCGCCACGCCTGACTATGATATCGTGGCCGGGCTCTGCTATGCTGTGGCGCGTAATTTCAAATCGGCTATAGCACGCGGCAAGAAGATCAAAAAGCCCATAGCCTTCGTGGGAGGTGTGGCCTCCAATGCCGGTATGGTGAAGGCTTTCGAGGATATTCTGGAAATGAGTTCGGGTGAACTGGTAATCCCCGAGGAACATCGGATATTCTGTGCCTACGGTGCGGCTATGATTGCACGCGAGAAAGGTCTCAGCGATGAATTCGATCTAGAGGCCTGTGAGAAAAACGAGAAAAATGTCCTTGAGAATTCAATGACTACCCGCGAGAGGCTGGAATACTCATTCCCTCAGCAAAAGCACTACAAAACGACCTTAACTCTCAAGCGAGGCCCTGAACCAAAGGTGACCGAAGGTTATCTTGGAGTTGATATAGGATCACTTTCAACCAATCTTGTTGTAATAGATAAGGATCGAAATGTACTCGCACGCCGTTACCTGATGACTGCCGGACGGCCGATTGAGGCGGTGCGCAAGGGACTGGCTGAGATCGGTGAGGAGCTCAATGATACGGTCAAGATTATCGGTTGCGGCACAACAGGCTCGGGCCGATACTTGATTGGCGACTTTATAGGCGCAGATATAGTCAGAAACGAGATCACCGCTCAGGCCACAGCCGCTATCATGCTCGATAAAAAGGTAGATACGATTTTCGAGATAGGCGGTCAGGATTCGAAGTATATATCGATTGACAACGGCATTGTCGTGGATTTCGAGATGAACAAGGCCTGTGCGGCCGGCACCGGATCATTCCTGCAGGAACAGGCCGAAAAGCTGGGGATACGAATTAACGAGGAATTCGGCGACAGGGCGCTCAAAGCCGGCTGTCCGGTTGGATGCGGTGAACGTTGTACGGTCTTCATGGAATCCGACCTGAATGCCTATCAGCAGGCTGGCGCCGAAAAGGATGATCTTGTCGCCGGGCTGGCATACTCAATCGCAAAAAATTATCTGACCCGTGTGGTGGGAAAGAGGAGAATTGGCGACCATATCTTTTTCCAGGGCGGAGTGGCCTGGAATAAAGGTGTGGTGGCGGCGTTCGAGAAGATAGTCGGAAAGCCTGTCCATGTTCCTCCTCATCACGATGTCACAGGCGCCATTGGCGCAGCCATGATCGCAATGGAAAACCCGGATAATGGCAGTTCCAGATTCCGCGGCTTCGACCTGTCTAAGCGAAAATACACTGTTGAGCCGTTTATATGCGAGGACTGCTCCAATATGTGCGAAATCAGAAAGGTCACGATAGAAGGCGAGGAGCCTTTATATTACGGTTCCCGCTGTGAGAAATATGATACCGAGGTCAGCACAAAAGACAACCGCTTCGACTTCGTTAAATTTAGAAATAAGGCGCTGTATTCATCCATAGAAAAAGTCAAGCTTGATAAAAAAGCTACGACCATTGGATTTCCGAGAGTACTGATCTTCCACGAGCTCTATCCATTCTGGGCCTCGTTCTTCCGCAAGCTGGGCTATAAGGTGATGCTCTCGCGTCCGACTAATCAGAAAACGCTGAACTACAGCCTGGAGAATTTCTCGGCCGAGACCTGCTTCCCGATTAAGGTCGTTAACGGCCATGTCAAGGATCTGCTTGATAAACAGGTTGATTATATCTTTCTGCCGTCTATCATAAATGTCCGCGAGGATGGCGCTCCGCACGAAAATAGTTTCCTATGCCCCCATATCCAATCGATTCCGTATACTATTGCGGCTAATTTCGATATGGAAAAGTATCACAGCAAGCTAATCAATGTACCGATATCTATGGAGATGAAAGCGGATCAGCTTATAGATGAGCTTGAGGATTTGAGGAAGCATTTCGACTGGACGCAGGATAAATTCGAAGCGGCAATTGAAGCCGGTTTGAGGAATCAAAACGGATTTTATGATAAGATCGCAGAAAAGGGACGTGAATTTATCGGGACCAGAGATGAGTCCAAACCTGCAATTTGCATAATCTCCCGTCCCTATAACGGTTGTGACGCCAAACTCTCGCTGGAGATACCCAAGAAACTTCTGGGATTGGGTGTGGATGTAATCCCGATGGAGGCGCTGCCCTTATCCGAGAAATACGGTGACCTGACAGATGCCAATATGTACTGGCGTTTCGGACAGAAGATTCTGGCGGCGGCAGAGATTATCCGCGATATCCCCAATCTCTATCCGGTATATATCACGAATTTCGGATGCGGCCCGGACTCATTTATCACTCATTTCTTCCAGGAACGTCTGGGCGGAAAGCCGTATCTTCAGATCGAGATTGACGAGCATTCTGCCGATGCCGGCATAGTAACCCGTCTCGAGGCATTTCTGGACAGCCTCAAAAGCAAGCAGGCCAAAGATACATTCAAGAAGAAGGTTTATCTTTCGCGCTTTTCGAGTAACGGTGTTCCGCGGACTGTCTATATACCCTATATGTCCGATCATGCGGTGCCGTTTGCGGCCGCATTCCGCGCCTGCGGAATGCCGTCGGAAGCATTGCCCGAGCCAACCCCCGATACACTCGAGTTCGGCAAGAAGTACACCTCGGGCAAGGAATGTTTCCCCTGCCAGGTTACCACCGGAGATATAGTTGGCAAGGTCAACTCGCCCGATTTTGATCGCAAAAGGAGCGCCTTCTTCATGCCCTCGGCTTCGGGGCCATGCCGTTTCGGCCAGTATCATCTGTATCAGAGACAGGTGTTGGATGAGCTGGGATATTCCGATGTGCCGATAGTTTCTCCCGATTCACGTACCGGATATGATGACGACGCTTTCGGCTCGGATGATTTTAAGCGGGCAGGCTGGACGGCGATTGTATCGGCTGACCTTCTGTATAAAATCTATCACCATTTCCGTCCTCATCAGGATGATAAATCGGAGATAGACAAGCTCTATAAGGGCTACCTGTTCAAGCTGGCTGATTATATAGAGCACAGAAAAGATCTGGAGCCGTTTTTCATGGCGGCGCTGGCTGATTTCAAAAAGATGCAGTCTCCCAACGGCAAGAATTTGCCTATAATCGGAGTGGTGGGGGAGATATTCCTGCGGGCAAACCGCTTTTCCAATAATTTCCTGGTAGAGCATCTGGAGAATCTGGGTGCGAAGGTCTGGCTTGCGCCAATGGCAGAGTGGGTGTTTTACACCAATTTCACATACCGCCGCAGGCTCAAAAAGGAGAGCAGTCTGGGAGAATTTGTGACAGCCAATTTAACCAACTTCATCCAGCACAAAGCTGAAAAGAAAATAGTAGGCCTGGTAGCCGAGGAAATACCCTCGGTCTATGATCCGCCGGTAGAGGAGATAATTAAGCTGGCTAAACCCTATATCGATGTTTCCCTCTCAGGCGAGGCGATACTCTCGGTGGGAAAAGCGATTGAATATGTCCACAACGGGGCCAGCGGTATTGTCAACACCCTTCCGTTTATGTGTATGCCGGGTACTATTGTCTCGGCCGTGGGCGGCAAGGTCTCCGAGGATTTAGGCGGGGTGCCCTGGCTTAATATGGCCTACGAGGGATTGAGCGATAAGGGGGATGATCTCAAGCTGGAGGCGTTCGTGCATCAGGCGCGCCAGTTTGCCGCAGCCCGTTGATTGCCGTAAGATTTTTATTGATTTGAATTCCCGTATTTCTATATTCATTAGTTGCACATCCCGGGGCTTTTATTATTATGTCCCGTGATGGCTGCTACGGGTAATGTTTTGAACAAATTACCCGCGTTGCTTGTTATTTTTGACAAGGAATTACGGAACAAATTGTCACAGATTGGAAACTGTAAGGTATTGTTGTAGTTTATATAGTAAGCATATTGTCCGGGCTCCGATGGATAACCGATTTGGAGCTGTCCGGCCGAGATTAGTATAAGTAGGAGGAAAGATGCCAAAACATGTGACCGAAAAAGATTTTCAGCAGGAAGTACTCGAATCGGATATTCCGGTTATGGTTGATTTTTGGGCGGAATGGTGTTTCCCGTGCAAGGCGATTGCGCCGGTTGTGGATGAACTTTCGAAAGAATATCAGGGCAAAATCAAATTCGTCAAGGTTGATGTTGACTCGAATAACAGAATCGCGGCAGATTACATGATTATGTCGATACCCTCGCTTCTGATTTTCAAGGGCGGCAAAGTGGTCGATACGATCCGCGGAGCGGTGCCCAAGGATACAATCCAGAAACATATAGAAAAAGCATTATAAAGGGGATTATGATGGCAGAAAATCCATCAGATGATAAAATAAAGGAAATACTGGAGACAAAAAAAGTGGTGGCGGTGGTTGGGCTTTCTCCCAAGAAGGAGAGAGCTTCGAACGATGTTGCAAGTTATCTTAAGGATAAGGGCTATAAGATTATTCCGGTCAATCCCGGTCATGATGAAATCCTGGGAGAAAAATCCTATCCCTCGCTATCGGATATTCCGGAAAAAGTTGATATAGTGGATATTTTTAGAAGACCGGAGCATACCGGGCCTATTGTCGATGAGGCTATTAGCATTGATGCTGACGTTATCTGGCTGCAACTCGGGATCAGAAATGACGAGGCCGCGCAGAAAGCGCTCGATGCCGGTAAAACGGTGGTTCAGGACAAATGTATGCTCCAGGAGCATCGCAAACTTTTGTAGTTTTAAAAATATTTGATTTGCCATATAGACTACTTGCCGTCAATTTTGTATAATATTAGAGGAAGAGGCCGAATTTTCGAATTCTGTCCTGTATGCGGCTGATAAATGCTGTTAACTTTTTACCGATAAGATATATATGTCATATAGAGGATACAGACAGGTTAACATCGGCTTTGGCCGGGGGCTTACCCCGGTTATCAAATGGCTGATTATAATCAATGCTGCCATATTTCTGATTCAGATTATTGACAAAAGCGGTTATGTCACTCGTCAGCTTGGTCTTTCCACGCGCGATGTCCTGACTGTACCGGCATTCTGGCAGGTCTTCACCTACCAGTTCACTCACGGCGGATTTTTTCATATCCTCTTCAATATGTTCATCCTCTGGATGTTCGGCTCGGAAGTCGAGATGACTCTGGGTAGCCGCCGGTTTCTCAAGTTTTACCTTCTCTGCGGAACAGGCGCCGGAATTATCACCGTAATGGCGCTATTCAGCGTGCCCACGCTTGTGGTGGGCGCTTCCGGAGCGATTTACGGAGTCATGGTTGCCTTCGCGATTATGAATCCTAACCGTTTGGTATACTTGTGGTTCCTGATACCGATTAAAGTAAAGTATTTGGTTCTGATTCTGGTCGGAATGGACCTTCTGTACACTCTCAGCGGCGGAGGCGGGGGAGTGGCCTACATCACGCATCTGGGCGGCGCATTGATCGGATTTCTCTATATGAAATCGAACTGGCGTATGGGCGCCTTAAAATCGAAAATCACCCGTTTAAAGTCGGATTTAAAGTATAAAAAGGAAAAGAAGCAGCAGGAATCGACCGATAGACTAATGGAAGAGGTCGATGAAATTCTCGATAAAATCTCGAAAGTCGGATACGAAAATCTGACAGAAAAGGAAAAGAAGATTCTGGAACGTGCCTCCGATGCACTTTCCCGGAGGAAGGATTAAATGTCCAGAAAAATTCTGGTTGCTGATGATTCCGACGCAATCCGATCAGTGGCTGTAAATCTATTTCGGCAGAAGGGGCATGAGGTCCTGACTGCCTCCGGCGGAGCCGAAGCCTGGGAGATACTTAAAAGCGGAAAAATCGATCTTGCGATCTTAAACTCCAGGCTCTCGGGTATGGACGGCTATACCATTTCCAAGCTTATCAAAGAGGATTCATCAACCGACAAAACCAAAGCGATGTTACTGCTTTCGCCATCCGAGATCGTGAACCAGCATCAACTGATTACCGCACAACCCGATGGCACATTGAATAAGCCTTTTACGCCGCCTGATCTTTTATCCAAGGCGGGAGAGATTCTGGGGGAGGATTTCGGTATGAAAGATAATCAGAATGATGAGAGCCAGCAGATATCCGTGTCCGAGATGGGTATGAACGGCGAAGATGTCCCGGAGGAAATCGATTTCGAATCTGTCTTCGATGACGATGACACTGGCAGCTCCGATGTCGAGGATGTCCATTTTTCTGATGTACTCGATGAAAATAAAGATTCTTCTGGGGATGAAATCGAGGATGATTCTGATTCTGATGACGAAGAAGATGATGATATTAAGCTAGCGGACGATCAATTCGGCCTGGAGGAGCCCTTTGATCCGCCTGAGGTGGAAACGCCTCATGACTACAACTGGTTCATCCGCGAGATGAAAAACGAAATCGAAGGTTCCGGCGACGATAAAAAGAAAAAAGAGGAAAAGCCTCAGCAATCGGCTAAGCCAAAGAAGGCCTCAAAAAAAGCAAAAAATAAACCGGACGATGAAATCACCGGCCATTTCACTGTCGAAGAAATCGGCACCACAAAAGTATACCCCGAAGGTGCAAAAGAGACCCAGGCTGCCGGAAAGGCAGAGCCGGGTTCGCAAAAATCTACAGCAGCCAAAAGCGCCGCTGCGTCTGAATATACCGAAGACGACGGCAAGCTGGCACTGGCCGAAAAACTGCTTGTAAAAGAGCTTTCAAGACAGCTCGCCCAGAAAATAATCGATAAAATGCCGCGAGAAAAGCTTCGCCAGCTCCTCGAAGAATTATTTACGGAACTAAAAAGGTATTGACAACGTTATTTTTCCGATGCACAATTAAGCTATAATTAAATTTCCTGCATTAGGAGAAATATGGATTTACTCTACACGCTTGCAACTCTGGGGGGATCCGGAGGATTTGGAGGAGGAGGCGGGTTCGATATCGGGCCGCTCGCTCCTGTAGCTGATGTCGGTTTATGGGCCGCCTTTCTGGCCGGACTGGTATCCTTCATCTCACCCTGTGTACTGCCCCTGATACCCGGATATCTTTCATTTATTTCAGGAGTGTCTGTCGATAAGCTGCAGTCCGGAGAAAACCGCAGTGAGGTGGTCAAAAAGACCGCTCTGACTTCGTTTGTCTTTGTGCTTGGATTCTCGACTGTCTTTATTCTTCTGGGCGCATCGGCCACCGCAGTCGGAAATATCCTTAAAGAATATCAGGATATAATCTCAAAAGTATTTTCAGTTGTTATCCTGCTTTTGGCTCTGCACTTTTTGGGAGTATATCGCCTGAAATTCCTGGCCTTCGAGAAGAAAGTGCACGCTACAGTCAAGCCGCTTAACCTGATAAGCATTTACCTGGTGGGCATGGCCTTTGCCTTCGGATGGTCGCCCTGCGTAGGACCGCTTCTGGCCTCGGTGCTGGCTATGGCCGCTACACGCGAACAGGTCGGTCAGGGCATAATGCTTCTTTCATCTTACTCACTCGGACTGGGTATACCGTTTATGGTGACAGCGATTGCACTGAATTCTCTTCTTGGGGTTTTCGGATGGGTCAAAAGACATTTCCGGATGATCGAGATTATTAGCGGAATTCTTTTGATAATCGTGGCTGTTTTGATGTTCTTCGGTCTGCTGGAGAAGCTGGCTAACCAATTAGTGTAATGAATTTGGAATGTTGCCTGATTTTCGCTTGAATTTTCCTGCGCTATTTTTATATTGATGCGCAAAGGTTCACCTGAAAAAAGGAAGTTATGCCCGCAAAGAAAACGCAACAGGCGCTTATAATTTTTCTGGAAGATACCAACCGGGATATCATACATAGCAGGCTTACGGACGATCTTTCGCACGAAGAAAAAAATAGACTCTATTCGGCATTCCTCGAGGACACTATATACACTTGTCTGAATCTCAAGGATGTCCTGCTGAAAGTAAATTATCCCTCGCAAGAGGCCAAGTCTATTGTCGATAGCTCCATTTCCGCGCTCGAAAATCGTCTGACTCCAAAGCAGAAGAAAACCTTCAAGAGCAACTGCTTCGAGACCGAGATGATTACAGGCAAGGGCCAGGGGGAAAGGCTCAAGCATGCTTTCGAACAGACCTTTACCAACGGCCACAGGCCGGTTCTTTTGATCGGATGTGTTACTCCCACGCTTTCGAAAAAGGCGATACAGGATGCCTACAGGCAGTTGAAAAAATCCGATGTAGTGTTCGGCCCGACCCTGGAGGGGAGTTACTACCTGGTAGGTCTGAACAGGATGGAAAATCATGTTCTGGAGAAGATCGAGTGGGCCAGTGATAAGCCGGTTTACAGCCAGATGGTGAGCGCTGTCTCCGATAGTACACTTAACTGGAATGAGCTCGAGCTCTGGTACGACCTTCGTCAGCCCGAGGATTTCGAATTTCTAATTCGCGATATAAATTTCTTCCGCCAGATCGGGGACGAGAACTCCGCCTCCCGAACGGAAGAAGTACTTAACGAAATACTAAAGAAGATACCCGATGGCTTATAAACTGGAACGCATGTTATGGCAGCAAGTCAGGGACACCGTCCCTGATATGATCGACACGGTCGTGCTGCCGATCGGAACTATCGAGGCGCACGGCGCCGCCTGCCTCGGTACAGATGTATTTATCCCCGAGGATATCTCGGAATTTGTCTGCGATAAGTTCAATTTTATCAAGGCGCCGCCGATATGGTACGGGATTACCAAATCACTTCTGGATTATCCCGGTTCTCTCACGGTCGAGCCGGAGACCCTGAAGAATTATGTGATGGAGCTTCTCAAATCATTCCAGAGGCATGATTTCAAAAAAGTAATCATCATGAACGGACACGGGGGCAACAATTCTGTACTCAAGGAATGTGCTTCTGAAGCGTTTCGTGTGATGCGCCTCAAGGTCGCTGTGATCCATTGGTGGATTATGTGCTCTGAGGTTACCAGGGAGGTCTATGGCATGGAGGGCGGTCATGCCGGTATCGATGAGACCGGCTATGTTGTCGCTCTCGATCCTTCTCTGGCCGACAAGAAGCGTTATCGCAGGAATCTCGTATATGAGAATGTCACCGGCAGCGATGTTTACCCTGTGCCCGGCACTGTCTTGCTCTATAATGAGAAAGGTGAGGGGGAGCCGGACTTTGACCATGAGAAGGGCGTGGTATTCGCCGAGAAGGTCAAGGAAAAGGTCGCAAACGCTATAAAGTACATCATGGACCGCTGGAAAGCGAATCTGGAATAGTATTGCAATAAATATTGAAAATAAAAAGCCCCGCTTTAAAGCGGGGCTTTTTTACTATTATTTGTATCTACAATCTGAATCCCGTGGTGACGAATACTCTGGTTAGATCGTAGTCCTCAATTACCTCGGTAAAATTATCCTGAATTTTATATCCGCCAAGTACAAAGGCAACATCCAGTGTCATGATGCGGTCTATCAGGTAACCGAAACCGAATGTAACAAAGTCTCGCTCATTTATAATATCGTATCCCTGGATGGGCATCAGATCATCTGCCTGCTGGAAAGCTATATCTCTAAAAGGCAGCGGGTCATATTTGTATCCTGCGCGAAGCTTCAGACCTAATCTGGGTATCAGGTATTCTGCCCCAAAGGAAAAGCTGAACACATCACGATAGTATTCCTGTATAAAGAGGTTATCCGATGTAAGAGCAGGATTATCCTTGTATTCCATCTGGGTCCAGTCGGCATAGTTAACATCGGCCGCCAGCTGGAGGTAATTGAAGTTCAGCCCCAAACCTGCGCCAAATGTAAACGGTGTCCACAAATCGTAGCTGAAACGTCCCCCATCAATGTCCACACCACCTTCATCAAAAGTGCGAAGTAAATATTCCTCATCAATATCATACTGAATAGGTGTTTCTACTGTTGCGCCGATATTTAAATATTTGCTGTATGCGATTAGTATTCCGGCCTTGGCCGACACGGCCGAGTAGTCATCTTCGATATGATCAATGTAAAGCGGTTGTAAACCATCCGCAAAACCACCGGTCGATAAACGCCAGTTATAATCATCAGTGCCAAAATAATAGTTCAGCGAGGCACCCAATGATATTTTTGGCGAAAGATCTATCCCTCCGCCAGCACTGAGTGCATAAAGTGAACCGGTTTCCACCTCTGTCCCATGATAGCTGCCTCCAGGAATATCGGCTCCAATTTCGAAGGCCTTATCGAAGCTCTTGATCCTGTTGAGTCCAAAGGCGAATACAAGACTTCCACGGTAGGTTGGATAGGGTATTGACAGGTTAATACTATTCAACCTCGTGTTATTCTGATCGCGTTCATTAAGGCCCTGTAATGGTAAACCAGGACCTGGATCAACATTATTTGTCAGGTTCTGATGCGAGATTCCGCCCAGAAATTCAATTCGCCTGATTTTTGCCAGCGCGGCCGGATTATAAACCAGCGCGGTGCCGTCCAGAACCGAGGCTATATGTGCCCCGCCCATGCCCATAGCACGGGCTCCCAGTCCGAAATTATTGCCCGCAGTCCTCTCGGCAATAAGCTGGCCGTCCTGAGCGCCGACCAGGGAGGGCAGGCAGATAAGAAGCCCGAGCAGCATAATAAAAACGGATTTTGCTTTCATGGTTATTTATCCTCCTTCGAGGGTAATCTGCGGCGCTCCGGCTTTTTCTGCTGAGTTTCATCACTGGCAGGCTTTTCTTCTTTGGTCTTGGAGTCGCCCGATCCGGAATTGCCGCCTGAATCGCCGCTTGTGCCGGTACTGCCGGGCGGAGTGGGAGTCACGATTTCAGCCGGAGGCGGAATATAATCGCCCTGGGGAATATAAATCCCGCGTCGTCTCTCGGCATTGGCAGGCGAATAACCGGGATTAGGATCCATATCTATATCCCACCAGTAACTTTCCCACCACCAGGGGAAGGTGTAATAAAGACCATAGTTGTGATAATCTTCCCAGTAGCCGGGGAATGATGAGTAGCCGTAGCCGTAAGGATAATCCATAATCTCAGCGTGGCATCCGGAGCAGTTGCTGCTATAGTATTCGAATGAATGATCGACCTGCTGAACATTTGGATGTTTAATAATTGTATAGCAGCCCTGCCCGATTATCAGTAATGCTGCCGAAATTGCGATTATGAAAATTGCTTTCTTTGCCACGCTTATCACCTGCTCTTTAAAATCTTTCGGTATAGGTTATACGCAGTTCCCGTATAATTGAATTAGTTACCCTTGAATTATTTAAAAGATCCTTAAATATCGCGCCAAGCTGGAGGCGGTCTGAAAAAGTCCAGAGAAAACCCATATTCAGATAGCCGCGCCCCTTGGCGTATTGTGAATCATCTGAATTATCGTTCAGGGCCGCCTGGTATTCTCCCACAAGCGAGAGATTATTGTTGAAGGTTACATCAAAACCGCCAAAAAATGACGGGTCGTCATCCTTGTCTTTATCATCCTCAATCGGGTTCATATTAATGCCTGCATGAATTCCCGAAACCCAGTTATAGGCCCGGTAGCCTTTCGATACAACCAGATAAAATCCGGGAGCTTTGAACTGGTAGCGGTCCAGATCGTCATCATATAATCCGCTGCCCTGGGATTCAAACCCAATCGCTATCCCCGGGAAGCTGACATTCTCATCGATCAGGCGCAGTTTGACCTTGTACTCCGGCCGTTTGTGCCAGTCCGGTTCGTCATCGCCCAGAATACCAACCCCTCCGTAGGAAATCCCCAGGGTGAAGCGGTCATGCAGACCGATATTTATAAAACTCAAAATACCGCCCTCCGAAAAAGCATCGAGCTCGACATTAAAGGATGCTCTCGCAAGCGTCCCCGCCGTAGGAAAATCCACCAGCTTATTGGGACTGGCGACATCCGGCAAAGGACTGAGGTCTGCATCCTGTGCAAAACTGTTAACCGCAAATAACATTAAAAGCCCAATCAAAAAAGTCGTAAGCCTCTTTGGCATCCTGCCTCCTATCCTGTCAATTTTTTTCTTAAGAAAAAATGCATAAACAGGACGGTCAATATAAAACATCCTTATATCTGTTTTAAGCTTATGCAAATCATCTGCCGACGACGGCACAATTGTGAATGTATAACCTTATGATATATCGAAAGATATAAGATAGGTAATATGGCGGTAGTAGATGGCTGAGATTTATGCACAATTATTGGGCAGAAGCTCGCCGGCATGCACAATAATTAGCCCCATTTATCGAATGATACGATCTCGCTCAGACTTTTTCTGTTGGTCTCAGAGGGCTCGAATCTCGAATAGCCGAGGGTTAATATTCCCACCACACGGATATCATCGGGAATTTTCAGGAGCTTCTTGACCTTGTCCTCGAAAAAAGCTCCAAGCCAGCACGTTCCAAGATCGAGTGCGGTGGCCGCCAGCATCATGTGTGTCATGGCGATCGAGGTGTCAATCGGATAGGCGAGCTGTCCGCAGGTCATTTTATATTCGATGTTGGAAGCGCAGGCTATAATCAGAACCGGCGCCTCATTAACGAAATTCTGCTGTTTGCAGGCATAGGTAAGCTTTTCGATCTTAAGCTTATCTCTCACTACGATAAATTTCCAGCTTTGCTTGTTGTTGGCCGAGGGCGCTCTTTGTCCTGCTTTCAGTACCTTGCGCAGCTTATCCTCTTCCACAGCTTTGCGTTCGTAAGCCCTGATCGAACGGCGTTTATTTATCACGTCAAAAAAATCCATGCAGTTCTCCATGCTGATTTTTACTTCAGATGATAAGCTATCAAATGCTCGGTTCATGTCAACTGTTTTCCTTTATTTTGCTGGATTTAAGTTTAAGCATTATGTATACTTACGGGTTATGGAAATTGCCAGACTCGCAGTTGTTTTCATTGTAATTATCCTCCTTTTGAGATTAAAGTTATCTGTAGGCATGTCCATATTTCTGGGCGGAGTGGCCCTCGGATTTTTATTCGGCCAGCATATTTTCGACATCGGAAAATCGGTCTTTCGGGGCATGATCGCCTGGCGTACAATCCGTCTGATATTGATTGTCAGCATAATCAGCAGTCTGGGAGCGATTTTGAAAAACCTCAAGGTCACAAACAGGCTGGTTTCAGGCATTGAAAATCTCTCCGGTTCAATAAAAGTAACGTTAGTTCTATGTCCCGTAATCATTGGCCTTATGCCGATGCCGGGCGGGGCGCTTCTCTCGGCGCCCCTGGTAGCTGCGGGAGCCGAGGGACAGCCTATCGGCAGGGGACGTCTGGCGGCCATCAATTTCTGGTTCAGGCATATATTCGAATTCTGCTGGCCGATTTATCCCGGAATTATTCTGGCCGCCGCTATTCTGGAGCTGGAAATCACACAGATAGCGCTGTGGCAGGCGGCATTTTCAATTCCGTTCATTGTGGGAGGGCTGATATTTCTCATTATTCCCATGAAAAATGTGTCCAAATTTACACGGGATACCTCTCTAAAAGCAAGCTGGATGAATGTTCTCTCGGGCGTATGGCCGATTCTGGCAGTGGTATTTATAACATTCACTTTCGGAGCCGATCTGCTTCTTAGCCTTGTGATTGCATTTGTTCTGTTTCTTGCTGTTATAAGGCCCTCAGTCGGCCTGACACTGCGGTCAATCAAGGAGGGCTGCTCCTTTGCGATAATATCGCTGATGTTCGGTATTATGGTCTTTCAGGCGATTATAAGTGATTCCGGCGCCGCTGTGGACATAGCCAATCGTATAGCCTTATGGGGAGTGCCTGACTGGGTGGTGGTATCCCTGTCATGCTTTCTGATCGGCTTTGTGGCGGGGATTGTAACTGCTTACGTGGGAATTGTATACCCGATTCTGATTCCGATTCTTATAAACGGCGGAAGTCCCGATATTGCTATGATTGTGCTGGCTTATGCCAGTGGGTTAGTGGGGGTGATGATTTCGCCTTTGCATCTATGCCTGATTCTTACCAAAGAGTATTTCAAGACCAGTTTCAGAAAGATGTACCCCTTAATCCTTGGCCCCGCGGCGGTTGTGGCGGTCACGGTCGGAGTTGCCCTGGCACTCGGATACGGATGATAAGCAGGATATATCTTGCCAATTCAGGATAATATTTGTATATTATTTAAACGCTCTTTTTAATTTTGGTATGCGATTTGCATTAATAAAAAGCCTGGAACTGAAATAAGAAAAGAGTGTATATCTAATATAAAGCTGAAGGGACATAGATTTATGGCTACACGTGAGAAAATGACCGACGTCGAATTGATGAAGCGCATCCAAAAGCAGGACATGGTCGCTTTTAATATATTTGTTGACCGATATAAAAACAGACTTTTTACAGTAATTAACCGCATGCTCGATTCCAAGGAAGAGGCCGAGGAAATCGTGCAGGAGACTTTCCTGCGAGTGCATCAGCACTGCCATACATTCGATTTTCGTTTCGCCGTATCGACATGGGTTTATACGATTGCGCTGAATCTTGCCAGAAACGAACTTCGCCGCAAGAAGCGTGTAAAATTCTTTGACATAGAAGATTTCAGGGAGAAGCTTTCGGCGCCCGAGAAAAAGCAGCTCGGCGATCCCAAGAAATTAATGGGAATGCTTAAGAAAGCGTTGAAGAAGCTTCCCGATAAATATAAAGAGGCATTTATATTGCGCGATATAGATCAACTCTCTTATGAAGAGATAGCCCAGATACTCTCTGTCCCGCTGGGAACCGTCAAATCCCGGGTCAATCGTGCCCGGAATCTCCTGCGGGATCAGATAAAGCCCAAAATGGAGGAGTATTATGAACTGTCGAAAGGCTCGCTCTTACATTTCGGCGTACTATGATGATGAGCTTTCGTACAGTACCAGAGAAGAATTGTTAAAGCACATTGAGAATTGTACCAATTGCCAGAAGGAAATGCTTTTCCAGGAGCAGGTGAGGGCCGGTCTGAAAGCCTTCCCTGGCGAGGAGCTTTCGGATGATTTCAACGACCGGCTTTTCGCAAGGATTTATTCCGCTCCGCGTACGGAAGAGACAAAAATTTCCAATGTGCCTTCGGTTCTTACCTATCGTTTGAGATCGCTTGCACCGGTCTTTGCAGCTGCAGGATTTATCATCATCGCAGCCTTCCTTGCGTTCAGCCAGTTTGCGATAATCGGCGGCGGAAGTGACAATATTGCGGATAAACCCGGTGACGGTTCGATTAATAATGTCAAATATGATCGTCCGCAGATGACATTCACCGCGCCAAATCAGAATGTCTCCGCCTCGGAGATGGCTTTGAATGTGGCGCGTATGGAGTCATTGCAGATTGCGACATCATTGAAGGACAACAAGCTAATGATCGACCGCATGCGTCTGGATGCTTCCAATCAGTTTGGCGGATTCCAGGAGAGGACAAACAATCTCAACGAAACTGCGGAAGAAAAGTATAATAATTCACGCAAGTATATTTATCCTGTGATCAGAAACGCGGGTTCTGATCGTAATCCTTATTAAGCGGATTATGCCCGGGAATAGCTGGACAATCAGGTTAATTGCGTTCTGTGCATTCCTGGGCTTTTTGCTGTCCAATTCCCTCTGCGCCCAGCGTCTAAAATCACTTGAAAACGAATATGCCCGAATTTATGAAACCTCGAAGCATTTTGCCGTAACAGTATCAGTTTCCGCGGTTCCTACTGCACGCAGCACCTATTTTCCTCCCTCGCGAAGTGGTGGATACGAAACAGCCATCGGCAGCGGTTTTATCTACGACAGCCTGGGGCACATAGTGACTTCCTCCTCCGTAACCGAACAGGGCAACTTGTTCAAGGTGACCTTTTCCGACGGTTCCTCGCGCTATGCCGAACTTGTTGGGATCGACCTGGAAAATAATGTCGCCGTATTAGAAGTAAGACAGCCCCCCTATGCGGCTCCGGGATTTGCGGATTCAGACAGTCTTCTGCCGGGTCACTGGATTGGTCTGGTAGGCAACTCATTCGGAATCTTTCCGTCGTTTGCATACGGTATCGCGGCCGGCAGGAATCATGATGGCGACATTCTGGTTACAGCCGATCTTTCGCCCGGATGTGCGGGCGGTATTGTGGTCAATTCCGATGCCAGGGTAGTTGGTATGATAGTGTACAAACTAACCGAGCCGGTTTTGCTGGGCGATCTTAGATTCTCCGAGCCGAATTCATCAAGGAAAAAAACTCTCGTTCTTCCCGATTCCGAGATAGAACTGCCTGTGGGAGGTTACAGTCTGATAGTGCCCTCCAATAAAATCGTTGAAGCGGCGGAGGGAATAATAACCGGCCGAGTGGATCACGGCGCTTTTCTGGGAATAATCCCGGATGATCTGGATGTCGACTGGGCCAAACGTGTCTTTAATATCAATTACGGCGTGTATATATCCGAAGTGCAGGAAGACTCGCCCGCTGACCGCGCCGGTATACGTGAGGGCGATATACTTTTGGAATATGGCTGGCACAAAATTACAGGCTCCCGTCAGCTTCGCAAGATAATCCTGAACAGCCAGCCCGAGGATGAGGTTGATATAAAGATTCTCCGTGCGGGAAAAATCAGAAAGCTGACCGCCCGGCTGGGATATGCGTATCAGGCCGCCGGCAGATCGGGTAATCAAGGCGGTTATGTTGCGCCCAGCCGCAGGCAGGACGACAGCGCCTCGGGCGGTAATAACTCGAACGAGGATACGATTCGGTAGGACAGCCGGAGCTTGACCATTAATCCTCGGAACATTGTCGATTTTCATCTGCACGCTGAGAACCGCCGACAGGCGGTTTGTTTTTTGATGGTTGACAAAATCGATAGCATTCCAATATATTAGCTGATAATGATTTGTGGAACCGGAAAGCGAGG
>WJIM01000002.1 GCA_014730285.1 Candidatus Zixiibacteriota bacterium | reverse complement strand
TTGGCTATAACGTCAAGCAATGGCTCGAGCAGAGCGTGCACTTCGATGTGCCTGGGTTTGCTGCTGAATTGGTAGTACACCCAGCGTCCTTTCTTTACACCGTTTATTAATCCCGCCTCCCTCAAAATTTGGAGGTGACGTGATACTGTGGGAGGCGTCAATCCGAGAAGATTGACCATCTGACAGACGCACAGCTCACGATCTCTTAAGGCAAGCATTATTCGAATCCGGCTTTCATCGCTCAATGCTTTGAACATGCTTACCCCAGCTTCGGTGTCAAGAATGGATCGATTCATACTTAATTTTCATTTCGTTAATTTGATAATTAACGAAATAACAAAATATTATACTCTGTCAACAGAAAATCAGTAGATTTGATGCTCTTTTTGTTAGGGAATTATGTCAATTATGTTTAATGGGGCATCGGCTTCGAGCATATACCCGTCTTTCGTGACAACAGCTTTCGTTCAAATGTGATCAGTTTGCGCCCTCGGCCGTTATAAATTATCGCATGGTATAAATCTATATGGCCATAGCCCGGGGGACATAAGCATTAGACACAAATATCTCATCCAATGCAAAATAAGGATCCGGTCACATCTATAAATGACCGGATCAATCTTCAGTTCTCACCAGGTCTCAGAAGCGGTTTTCTTGCCAAAAGTCAAATAAAGGGCCGGAAGAACAATCAGAGTGAGCAGGGTAGAGGTTAATATTCCGCCGACCACAACCGTTGCCAGCGGCCTCTGAACTTCCGCACCTATGCTGGTCGATACTGCCATCGGCACGAAACCGAAGGCTGCAACCAGGGCTGTCATTAATACAGGCCGCAAACGTGTCAGTGCACTTTTCTTTACGGCATCAGTTATTGCAATTCCCTCCGCTCGTAGCCGTTTAATCGAGGACACCAGCACCAGGCCGTTGAGTACCGCGATTCCTGAAAGCGCAATGAATCCCACTCCGGCGGAAATAGAAAACGGCATACCTCGTAAGGCAAGGGTTACAATACCGCCGACGGCGGCAAGAGGTACGCCGGAAAAGATCAATAATGCATCCCTGGCCGACTTATATGTCCAGTACAGCAATCCGAATATCAGGAATAATGCGATCGGAACTACAATCATCAGTCTAAGACGGGCCCGTTCAAGATTTTCGAACTGGCCGCCCATCCTGATATAATATCCGGCGGGAAGAGACAGATCGGAGTCGAGTTGTTCCCTGAGTTCGTTTACGAACGATCCGATGTCTCTGTCGCGTACATTGCACTGTACTACTATGCGGCGTTTGCTCCATTCTCTGGTGATGGTTGTGGGACCTTCGTCAAGCTCCGCTTTGGTTACACGGTCAAGGCTTACCAGGCTACCCGTCCTGGAGGCGAGCAATATCTGAACCGCATCTTCGGGTCCTGCCAATTTGGTCGTATCCAACCGTGCCACCAGGTCGAATCGACGCTGCCCTTCAAAGACATCACCGATCATAACACCACCAATACTCTCGATTGCAGTCAGGATATCTCTTGCCGAGAAACCATAACGGGCTAATCTCTCTCTGTCCAGCGTTAGACGCAGTTGCGGCTGACCGGTCACCTGTTCGACGGAAACGTCGGCGGCACCGGGAATCCGATTTACAATTTCAGCGATTTCCTCGCCTTCGTCTACCAGGATCGAAAGATCATCTCCAAACAATTTTATGCCTATATCCGACCTGATTCCGGCGATCATTTCATTGACACGCATCTCGATTGGCTGGGTAAAAATGCGATTCTGGCCGGGTAAATCGGCAAGTTCTCTGTCGATGGCGGCTACAAGTTCTGTTTGCGTGCCCGCTTTTGCCCATTGATCTCTCGGCGTTAAGGATATGAACATATCCGAAAGTTCCAATCCCATGGGATCGGTTGACAATTCAGCCGTACCGGCGCGTGTCCAGATATGTTCAATCTCATCCGGAAAGGCCTCCAGCAGGTTCTTTTCGATCTGAGTGTTGTATTGAATTGTCTGTTCAAGTGAAATTCCAGAGAGACGAACCAGGTTAATAACAATAGTACCCTCATTCAATCGAGGCACAAATTCGGCTCCTAGATTGTTAAAGAGAAAAATGCCTCCAAAAACCAGAAGCAGCGCTCCAATCAATACAAGCTTCCTGAAGCGCAGTGCCATGTTCAAAACAGGCTTATACATACTGCGAATCCAGTTCACGAACACAGGTTCGCGGTGTTTTGCTTTTCTTTTGAGTGAAATGCCTATGAGGGCCGGTATTATAGTAAATGAGAGAATCAGCGATCCGGTGAGAACGAATACTACGGTAAGAGCCATAGGTCGAAACAGTTTGCCTTCGACTCCCTGGAGTGTTAATATCGGTAGATATACGATTATCAAGATCAATTCACCGAATAATGTCGGCTTCCTGACTTCAAGGATCGCATCCCTGATTACACGTAAACGGCTGCTCGATTTTCCCTCATCAGATAGTCTGCGAACCGCGTTTTCTACCTGGATAACGGCATTATCGACTGCTAAACCGAAGTCGATTGCGCCTAGGCTCATCAAACTTCCGGCGATTCCCACTTTTGACATCATATTAAATGCAAACAACATCGATAGTGGAATTGCCGATGCCACTATTAGCCCAGCTCTGAGATTGCCCAGAAACATGAACAAAATGGCAACCACCAATATTGCCCCGAAAAACAGGTTATGCTCAACAGTGGAAAGAACCTCACTGACAAGATCCGTACGCTCATAAACCGGGATCGCTTCGATACTGTCAGGAAGTGATGACGAGGCTTCCTCGAGCCGTTCGGTCAGTTGCCCGGTAACTTGCGCGGGGTTTTCACCGGTTATCATAAAGCCCAGGCCCAGAACTGCTTCTCCCTGGCCATTGTATGTGGTAGCGCCCCGTCGAAGCTCATGTCCAATGACAATCTCGGCAATGTCGTTTAAAAGTACCGGCACGCCTTCACGGACATCGACCACTATCCTTTCAATTTCTTCCAACGATTCTACTACACCGACTCCGCGAATCAAGGTCATTTCTCCGGCCCTTGCCACCTGTCCTCCCGGTACATTGCCAAGGTCATTTCGTAAGGTGTTCACGATTTTATTGGTGGACATTTCATATTCGGCAAGTTTATCGGGACTGAACATTATCAGGTACTGCTTTTTAAATCCGCCCCAACTGTTGACTTCCGCCACTCCAGGAACGGCCTGTAGCTGGGGTTTGATAATCCAGTCCTGAGCGGTGCGGGCTTCTGTGGGCTCCTCGGTGTCTCCCAGGACAATATAGTGGAAAACCTCTCCCAAACCTGTGGACACCGGCCCCAGACGGGGGACACCAATACCATCAGGCAGTTCAACAGTCAACAGCCGTTCACTGACCTGTTGCCGAGCCAGATAAAGATCGGTACCATCTGAAAATATAGTCGTAATCTGGCACAGTCCGTATTTGGTGACCGATCGAACCTCATCCAGGCCGGTGAGGCCGGTCAATGCCTGTTCGATTGGATAAGTTGCGAGCCGTTCGAGATCTTCCGGAGCCCAACCCGGCGCGGCCACATTTACCTGAACCATTGTAGGAGTCGTATCGGGAAAAGCGTCAAAAGGAAGCTGCCAGACTGCCACCAGGCCGAACAGGCACAATGCTCCTCCCAGTATCAGGACCAGAATCCTGTACTTAAGCGTAAATTCGACTATGTTCTTTAGCATGCCCCCGCCCTTATCCAACCGGTTCAATACCGCAGCATCCGGCCCCGATGCTGGTCTTCTTCAGTTCCGTCTTTAGAAGAAAAGAACCGTTAACAACAATTTCCTCTCCAGCCGATAATCCCTGAGTTACCTGGTAGTATGAATCCGGACCATCGGTGATCGCTACTTTGCGAGGACGAAATCTGTCGGCGGCCTCCTTTACGAAAACCACATTGCAGCATCCTTCCCACTGAACGGCATCTTTTGGAACCAGGGCCAACTCATTATTGGAGGTCTCCATGATCAAGGCCGTACCAAAATCGCCGGCTCTCAGATTTGTAGCCGCATGACTGACACTGGCACGAACAATACCGGTACGGCTGTGTGGATCAAGGTAAGGAGAAATCCAGATGATTTTTCCGCTGCTCCTGTTTAAAGTACCGTCATCCGAGGAAAAGACCAGATTCTGACCCATGGAAACCCGGTTTATCTGATCCTCAGTCAGGTGAGCCTCAATCCATAACGAAGAAGGATTTGTGAGTAAAGCCAGCGGCTGGCCGTCTTCAAGCAGCTCACCCACCTGCGCTATTCGCTGAGCTATCAGTCCGGAGGCGGAGGCTTTGAAGATAAATTCCTTAGAGACCGATCCTGAGTCAAGCAACCTGTCAATATCTTGATTATTCATTCCGCTCGACAGCAGCCGTCCCCGAAGGCCGGTTAATTCCGCCCTGGCTTTTTTGTAAAGAGCGTTCCTGCGCTCATATTCACTCAGGGTCGTAAGATTCTTTGCCCTAAGTGACTCAATTCTTTCCAGCTCCTGCTTTTGGACTTCAAGTTCTGCGGCGGCGGAAAGATACTTTGCCTGCAATTCTGCCATTTCCGGCGATTGCAATATGGCAATAGGGTCATTTTTTTCCACTATATCTCCAGGTGAGATCAGCCATCGCGACACGAGAGATTTAACGGTGGAAGAGATGACAGAGGTAGAGTTCTCGTCAAACAGAACTTCCGCGGGCGCCTTCGTGGTAGATTCCTGTTTGGCGGAGACAACGCGATAGGTAGTGATTCCGGTTTTTTCGGCTGTAAGCGGCGATGCAAATTGAATCAAGGCGTCGTTGGTTGCGCAGACATCTTGATTCGGGCGAAAAAACAAAGATACCTCCACCCCTTCATCAGGTATTTCAGGTCGCTGAATTTGTACGAGTTTTTCCTGCGGAAATACGATCTCTGGATTGCAGAGGCGGCAGTGAGATTCCGGCAGGCCATGCCCGGCGCACCAGTCCCCGGATGCCTTGAATTCCTCGATAAGAGAAGGATTGCATTTTGTGCATTCCGATTCCGGTACGGAGTGCTCTGCACACCAGTCGCTTGAAATTTCAGCAACATAAATCTGTTCTTCCTGCGGAAATACGATCTCTGGATTGCAGAGGCGGCAGTGAGATTCCGGCAGGTCATGCCCGGCGCACCAGTCCCCGGATGCCTTGAATTCTTCGATAAGAGAAGGATTGCATTGGGTGCACTCAGATTCCGGTACCAAATGTTCTTTGCACCAATCTGACATAACAACCTCGCCCGGTCTATGCGATTCGTGATTATGCGTAGAGTGGTCTATCTCATCCGCTTCAGTGTTTTTCAAAAGGGACGATGTTAAGGCCACAGTGCCTGCGGCCACAAATATCAGGCCGATAATCCAGATGATTCTTTTCATTTTCGTTACTCCTCTATTGTTTGATGCAGCCCACAGCTTCAAACAGAAACTATCCGGCATCAAATCCCATATTCGATCTCAGATCGAATTAGTATTATTGTGGTTTTTCATTGGTCGCGGCCAAATTATAAATCAGCCGCAAATTGGGAGACTATTTAGGGGAGATTCTGCGGTGGTCGGTCCAAACGATCGGCGAATTCGAATTTTGAAGCGTCATTATGATCGGCAAAAGAAAAATGTGTTATATTTAGCGAGTGACTGAAGTCAAGAGCTGAAATCTCACATGCCGGAGAAGTCGGCACACATCCGATGCAGTCGCACACTGATTCGGCATGGTCATCACACTCCTGTTCGCACTCAAATTCCTGGGCTTCCGTTATAACCGGCAAGATGAGTATTCCGAAAATAAATATAAGACCCATGCCAAAGAGTAATCTAAACAACTCAGATTTTTGGAATGTTTTCAGCATCAATAGAAAAACACTCACTTAAAGAATTGGTTCCTTAATTCCTGTCAGTTCGATAGCTATTCTCTATTTCGCGGTATCGGTTTGCAGTCCGTTTTACGTGGAATACCGCTATTCATGTGTAAATATAACAATATTTGTGTTATTTATCAAGTATAAAAACGATTGATTTTAGTATCATTCTGTTTTACCTTTGCTTGAGAAAAATGTATAAAGAGGGCAACCCCCGTATTCGCATTGTGGGATAATGACTTGCACCGCATTGTTGTCAGACCTTGACCGTTTGTTTGACCATATCATTCGAAAAGTCTTGACAGCGTCTAAAATAAGAATTATTATAAGCCCATGAAGGATGTCATCTCGATCTTGCGACACTGTGGTATTCAGCCTACTCCTCAGAGGATTGCAGTAGTTGAATATGTTTTGAAAAACAAATCTCACCCATCGGCGGATGAAGTATTAAGCTCTGCTCGAAAGAGGTGCCCTACCGTCTCGAGAGCAACGGTGTACAACACACTCAACCTTCTGGTTGAAAAGGGGCTTCTTGCAATGCAGACAATTAAGGAAGGCGCGGTTGTCTTTGATTCCAATCTTGAAAAACATCATCATTTCATTGACATGGATACAGGACGTATCTATGACATCTCCTGGGATCAACTGCAGGTCAAAGGAAAGGAGAAACTCAAGGAATTTGAGGTAACGGAGTTTCAGGTTATAATGAGAGGTAGAAAAAAGAAGGGCTAAATCTTTTTTTGCCCGGGAGTGATAATCTGTCTAAATATAGACGATTTCTAATTTACTTGCTGTTTGGATCGATTGGAAGAAACACAGAATGTATAGGGGTGTTAATAATTAATATACACATAACATGAATAAACTTTATAACCATATAACTATCAAGGAGAGAGATTATGAGTGACCAAAAAATGGAAGGTGAGGGCATGTGCCCGGTGACCGGCAAGGGTGTCAGCCCGACTGCAAGCCGCGGTACTTC
>WJIM01000024.1 GCA_014730285.1 Candidatus Zixiibacteriota bacterium | reverse complement strand
GTCCGCTTCGGCCGCGCCACAGGGATTCTGGTGCTTGACCACAACCGCAAACGGATTCTTGAAATCCATAATCATGGAAAGGACAGCTTCCAGATCGGTGTAATTGTTGTACGATAAAGCCTTACCGGAAAGCACCTGAGCTTTTGTTAGCGACGGCAGGGCTGAGCTTGAGTCTTTGTAAAGCGCAGCTTTCTGATGCGGATTTTCACCATAACGAAGGTCGGTGACCTTTGTGACATTGATATTTATCGCGGTAGGGAAATCCTCTTTTGCCTCCGCTTCAGCTTTGCAGTTGAAATAGTCGGAGATAGCATTGTCGTATTGTGCCACCCGGCAGAATGCCTCTCGTGCCAGATTCTGGCGTGTTCTGTAGGATATCGAGCCGGTATTCTCTTCCAGTTCCGCAATAACTCGGTCGTATTGTGATGGATCGGTGACAATTGTGGCATAATGATAAGCTTTGGCCGCAGAACGCAGCATTGTGGGGCCGCCGATATCGATATTCTCGATAATCTCTTCCTCGGAAACGCCTTCTTTCTGCACGGTTTGTTCGAACGGATAGAGATTCAGGATAACCATATCGATGCCCTTATAATTTTGCTCCTTCATCTCCTTGAGATGATCCTCGTCCTCGCGCTTATGCAGAAGCCCGGCATGGACAGCGGGATGCAGGGTTTTGACCCGTCCGCTCAGAATTTCCGGGGCGCCGGTGAAGGAGGAGATGGGAATGACATGGATATCGTTTTCCTTCAGCACCTTCTTGGTACCGCCGGTGGAAATAATCTCCACTCCCAAATCCTGAAGCTTGGTGGCAAGCTCGATAATACCGGTTTTATCCGACACCGATATTAACGCCCTCTTGATTTTAATCCATTTGTCCTTTGAACCATCACTCATAACCTAAAATCCTTCTATTCGATCAGAAGCTCATAAGCTTCTTTGTATTTCTGACTTGTTTTTTCGATAATATCCTCAGGGACTTCCGGCGCGGGCGGCTTTTTGTTCCATCCGGCCTTGCTCAGATAATCCCTGATAAACTGCTTATCGAAGCTCTCCTGGCTGCGTCCCTTGGCATATTTATATTTTGGCCAGAAACGCGATGAATCTGGGGAGAGGACCTCGTCTATCAAGGTCAGTTCATCCCCGTCAAATCCGAATTCGAATTTCGTATCAGCTATGATTATTCCCCGCGATTCGGCATAGTTGCTGGCCTTTTCGAAAAGCCCAATGGAAACCTCCTCAAGCTTCTGAACCAGGTCCTTGCCCAGGCTGTCCGACATCTGCTCCTGTGAGATATTCTCGTCATGCCCTGTCTCAGCCTTGGTTGAAGGAGTGAACAGAGGATTGGGGAATTTTTCCGATTCCTCCAGACCATCAGGAAGCACGAAGCCATGAAGAATCTTTTTACTGTTCTTGGGCTTGATCTTCTTGTATTCTTTCCACATAGAGCCTGTGATATAACCCCGAACAATACACTCAAAATCGATTCTCTTGCATTTTTTGACCAGCATGGAACGATTATTGAGTATGTCCGCATGTTTCTGGAGCTCCTGCGGATATTCGTCGATATTTGCTGTCAGGAAATGATTGGGCACGACATCCTTAAGATAGTCGAACCAGAAAATCGACATTTTCGTGAGTACCTCGCCCTTGCTGGGAATCGGATTGGGCAGAACCACATCGAAGGCCGAGAGCCTGTCTGTGGCCACTACCAGAAGCTTGTCACCGAGGTCATAGACATCCCGTACCTTGCCGTCGGCAAATTTGGGGAATTCGCTTATCTCTGTTTTGTAGACGGTTTGTGCAGTATCAGCCATTTAATTCAATCTCTCCTCTTGCGATTTTTGCGATTGTATCCGGATATAATTTATGTTCTGTTTCCAAAACTCTCTTTTGAAGTGTTTCGGGATTATCGTCTTCTTTAACAGGAACCTCCCACTGTGCCAGGATTTTGCCCTCGTCGTATTTTTCGTTGACCTGATGAACAGTAGCCCCGCTGATCCGTTCACCCGCCTCCAGCACAGCCTCGTGAACATGCATACCATACATCCCCTTTCCGCCGTATTTGGGAAGAAGGGCGGGGTGGATATTGATAATTTTGAAGTTTCTGACTATTTCCACCGGGATGAGCTTCATATAGCCCGCAAGGCAGATCAGATCGACCTCATATTCATTCAGGAGGTTGGTCATATATTCAGCGTAAGCTTTATCATCATCGAATTTCTTCTTTTGCCAGATCACAGTGGGTATTCTGGCGTTTTTGGCGCGTTGTACCGCGAATGCATTTTTATTATTAGAGACCATAAGCACAATTCCGGCCGGATAATCCTCATCCTGTGCGGCGTCAATAATCGACTGCAAATCCGTTCCGCCGTGGGATGCAAATACTGCCAGTTTAAGCTTTTCTGCCATCAAGTTTATCCTTCAGTATTTGATTTACCAGATGGGGGCTTGCTTTACCCTCCGTTTTCTTCATTACCTGCCCGACAAAATATCCAAATAATTTCTCTTGTCCATCAAAATATCTTTTTAAATTTGCCGGATTCTCGCTAAGCACTTGCTTTATGGCTTGTTCTATCACTTTTTTATCTGTAATCTGCTGAAGTCCACGAGCCGCGATAATCTCGTCAGATTCCTTCCCGGTAAAAGCCATCTCCGCAAATATCTCCTTGGCAATTTTGCCCGAAATTGTCCCGTTTTCGATATTATTTATAAGCCCGGCCAGGTTTTTGGGGCTCACTTTCAGGTCCTCAGGATCTGATTTCTCATCCTTCATAGTTTTCATAACCTCAGTCATAATCCAGTTGGAAACCTGCTTGGGATTTTTGCAGAGCTTCGCTGTTTGCTCAAAGTAATCTGCCAGATTAACTGTCGAGGTCAAAACAGCAGCATCATACTGCGGAATTGAATATTCCCGTACAAAACGGTCAATCTTTTGATGAGGCAGTTCCGGTATTGCATCCCTGATTTCCTCCAGCCATTCATTATCCAATTTCATGGGCGGAAGATCAGGTTCGGGAAAATAGCGGTAGTCGGGCGATTCCTCCTTGGTGCGCATGGTTACCGTGCGGTTATTATTCTCATCCCAGAGACGAGTCTCCTGCACCACAAATCCGCCCTGCTCAAGAAGATTTATCTGACGATTGACTTCATAACTCAGCGCCTTCTCGACATAACGAATCGAATTCAGATTTTTGACCTCGGTGCGTATGCCATACTCATGCTGACCCTCCGGCCTGACTGAAACATTGGCATCACATCTGAGCGCACCCTTCTCCATATCTCCGCTTGAAATCTCCAGATACTGCACAATTTGCCGGATACGGTTCAAAAACAGATAGGCCTCATGCGCGCTTTTTATGACAGGCATTGTCACGATCTCGAGAAGGGGTGTGCCGCAGCGGTTGAAGTCTATGTTGCTGGAATCTTCCAGGTGAAAGGACTTGCCGGCGTCTTCCTCCAGATGTATGCCCTGCAGCTTTACCCCACTGGTTCCGTCGTCAGTTTCGACCCTGATCGTACCGCTCTTTCCGAGTGGAAGTTCATGCTGTGATATCTGGTAGCCCTTGGGAAGGTCAGGGTAGAAGTAATTCTTGCGCGCGAATACCGAGGTTGTATTAATATCCCCCCCAACTGCCAGAATAAAACGGCAGGCCAGTTCAACCGCCTTTTTATTTAATACCGGCAGCGAGCCCGGCATCCCCAGACAGACCGGACAGGTGTTCGTGCTGGTCTCGGCCTCGAATTGATTTCTGCATGCGCAGAATATCTTGGTCTCGGTCAGAAGCTGGACATGAATTTCCAACCCTATGATTGTCTCGTAAGCGCTCATTATTCTATGCTAAATCCCAATTCCTTTTCCAGATTGAAGGCCAAATTCAGGATTTCATCCTCTTTGAACATCTTTCCGATTATCTGTAATCCAATCGGCAGGCCTTCTTTGTCCTTTCCACACGGTATCGAAATCGCCGGTAGCCCCGCCAGGCTGACGGAGACTGTGAAAATGTCCGAAAGATACATCGCCAGCGGATCATCGATCTTTTCTCCCAGCTTAAATGCTGTTGTCGGGCAGGTGGGAGTGATAATCAAATCTACCTTTTGAAAAGTATTCTGAAAATCATTTTTAATAATTTCCCGCACCTGCGCAGCCTT
>WJIM01000023.1 GCA_014730285.1 Candidatus Zixiibacteriota bacterium | reverse complement strand
CTCGCTATCGGTGGCAGTCTATGATACTCTGAATGATGAGTATCTGCCAATACCGAGCACGGCGACCATGGTTGACAGCCTAAACGGTATGGGTTCCTATTTGCAGGTTCCGGGATTTCTGGAAAGCGGTCGGATCTACCTGCGCTTTCTGGCTGTTGATCGGACAACTCTGGCAGATTCGCTGCACAGGGATGTTACGGTCACGATTTTGGATGTGCCTCAGGCGCCGGTAATCGATACAGTTATGCCGATCTCGGTGGTCGAGGGCGATAGTGTCGGAATCCAGGTAACATTCGACGATCTGGATAGTCCACCGCCTTCATTCTTCGCAGATTCGTTGCCTCAGAATGCCAACATTATAAATCAGGGCGATCCGCTTTCACGGTTGTTCTCGTTCAAGCCCATGTACTTCCAGGCCGGTAATTACACGGTCTATTTCAGGGCAATCGATAACACCGGAAGGGCCGATACCATGGTTGTGCCAATAGAGGTTGTGGAAGCCGGACCGCAGGCGCCGATATTACAGGTTCCTCTTCCGTCTAACATTGTACTTAGACTGACCGATTCGGTATCTGCGCGGGTATTTGCCTACGATCCTGATGATGAACCGGTAACCCTGCGTCTCGAGGGCGATCCTATCCCGCCCAATGTGGAGTTTACAGATTCAACCGGTGGAGTGGGCGGATTCTTCTACAAGCCCGACGAGCTCCATGTGGGATTCACCTATAATCTCGACTTTATCGCTTCGGATGGCGCACTGGAGGATACGGTCGAGGTGGTTATTGATGTCGTGTCATACGTTTGCGGCGACGCCAATGCCGATGATGCGGTTAATGTATCCGATGCGGTTTACATTATTAACTATATATTTACCAGCGGACCCGCGCCGCAGCCATTAGCCGCAGCCGATACCAATGGCTCCGGTACGGTTAATGTCTCCGATGCTGTATACCTGATCAACTTCATATTCACCAGTGGTCCTGCTCCTATTTGCGAATAACATTTCCTCATATACTTCAAGAACGGGCGCCCGTGAGGGCGCCTTTTTTTTAAGCACAGAAAGAGTCAAAATTAGGCATTTGAAGAACTTAAAATTACTTGACAATCAATGATATTAAAACTATTTTTAAAACAGATAAGAGTAAGAAATTGCACATGTTGAGATATTTTTCTTAACCAGCATTTGTTGTCTTCGCTTGTACTTACCACCAAGCGTAAGGTAACCTCGGAGCCCCGATGATTTTGCCCGTTTGAGAGAGTAGGTTGCCATACGAACCTTGTTTTTTTCATTGAAATAATATCGGTTAATTTGTTTCGACAACTATGGTTTTACTCATCAAATAATTAACTAAGGAAGAGCCGGAAGGAGGTGATTGGCCGTTCTTACGTCACTGAATGACTGACTTTCGATTTTGGTGGCAAAACTTGTCTTTTAGTTGGAATCTTGAAAGGAGTTTGAGATGCTGAAAAAACTTTCAGTAATTCTTCTATTTAGCTTATTTGTTCTCAGCATGACTGCTGTTGCTAAGGATGCTGTCGAGCATCCTAACCTGACAGCCAGAAGCGGCGCCGGACAGGCAGCTCAGCTTATGTCAGATGAGGGACAGATGCAGACTTTGGGGATGTACAAACCCCATGGCAGTCAGTCGATTGCTCAGACATTTGCTCCCTCGAGGCAGCTTTACGGTAATGTCAGCACCATTCGTGATATGTGGCACAATACCGTTTGCGGCCGTCAGATTATCTATGCCGGTTTTTACAACTCCGGCTGTGATTATGTCTATATGAACTTCCCGGATGCTCAGATTCAGGGCTCATCCACGATTCTTAATGTCAAAGAGGGAATTTTTGACTGGGCCGGCGGTGCCTGGGACTTCACTGTTGGCGGTCTTGCCGCCGCCGGCGTTACGCCCAGCTATTATCCCAACATGGATGCCGATCCCAAGAATGGTTATGGAGTTATCGGTTATCACAGCTTCCCCGCAAATTCAGGCTGGTCTACAGTCGGTTTTTCTGGTCCCTGCCCCAGTGATATGTACAATTTCACCCAGGACAGTCTCCCCGGACCTCCCAACACCGATGGTATTCAGACCGGTTACTGCGGCGATACGGATGCCCAGAATACCCCTTATATCTGGCCCCACATTGATGTTGACACAACTTCCAGCGGAACAGTGATCGTACATGCGGCTGCTAATGAATCAGTGTGCCAGAGTGCACCGGCAGATAAAATCGAAACATCATCCATGATATATTATCGCAAAGTCGGTTCCGATCCCTGGGAAGGCCCGATCTTCATGGATTCGGCCTATCTGATTTCACAGCTTGTACGTGCCGACAAGACCAGCAGCGATGTTTATTATTGTTATATGAAGCCGCTGTATTATCAGACCGGACCGCTGGATCCCTGCGATCCCGCCGCTGATGCCGGCGGATATTATCAGCTTGGTTCTGAAATCGTTTATAGAAAATCGACCGATGACGGCGCCAACTGGGGACCGATCACTTATGTCACCGATTATAAGAGCGGTTATGACGATCAGTTTACCGATCCGGCCACTTACGACCTTTCGGCTATGGTCGATCCCGACGGTAACCTGCATCTGACCTGGTTCTCGCGTGACCGCGGAACAGCGGACAATCCCGATGATGACGAATGCAGTATCTATTATAGAGGTAAACTGTGGCATTATGATACCGGCAATGATTGTATTTCTGTAGCTTATGATGCCGGCACACCGGAACTCTTTGTAGGCTTGTTCCCGACCTTCCATGCGGTGGTTTCCAAGCCGAATATATCCTGGTGTGATGACAAGCTATATATCTCGTTCATGCGCTACGGCGCCAATCCTGTGGGCGACACCTCTTTCGAGGTGGGCGCAGGTAATCCGTCCGAAGATACGGTCTATCAGGTCGCCGATATCATGGTCGTCGGTTCCGATTTGGCTACCGGTGACATGGGTAAGACCTGGACCGAGGGCATCAACCTGACACAGACAACTGTCGATAGCTGCCTGCCGGGTGACTGTTTCCATGAGGTATGGCCGACAATGTCGCTTTATTCCACCGACAGTCTGATGCTCGTTTACCTGGAAGATAAGGACCCGGGTATGTACTACAGCCGTGAAGAGGGACTCCAGACCGATAATCCTGTCATGTTCATGACCTGGCCCTGCTTCACCATGACTGATGTGGGCAGTAATGCCGCTCTGGCAGTTACTCCTTCGGATCCGACCTATCCCGAGATAGGTCTGGCTCCCAACGGCAACACCTCCGGTTGTACCACACCGGCCAGCTTCTCGGCGGAAGTTGAGCTGAATAACAGCGGTAATGTGGGCTTAAACTATACCACATCATCCAATGCCGGCTGGCTGAGCGTGACATCCGGGACATCCGGACCGATCAATGCCGGCGCCGGTCCGCGTTATTCCAATAATCCTGCCTGGACAGGAGCTCCCGGCTGTGCCTCGCCTGCCACTATTG
>WJIM01000022.1 GCA_014730285.1 Candidatus Zixiibacteriota bacterium | reverse complement strand
TCGATTGCGACTTTCGAGCAGCGACTGGAGCAGTTGGACTACAAGCTGGTCGACCTTACCGACCGGATAAACACGCTGGCAGAACAGCCCGCGCTTGTAACTCAAACACCGGTTCAGGATACGGCCGCGGGTTCAGACACAACCACTGAAGCATCAACAACTGTCGATCCCAAGGTTGTTTTCAATGCCGCTTACAAGAGTCTTGTAGCGGGCAACAATGAGATCGCTATTCTGGGCTTCGAGGAATACCTGAAGAGCTTTCCCAATACGGAATTGACCGATGATGCTCAGTACTGGCTGGGGGAGAGCTACTACAATATGGATCCTCCCGACTACCAGAAGGCGCGTATGGAATTCCGCAAGGTCGTGGACAATTATCCCGAAAGCGACCGTATGGCCAGCGCCAAGTTCAAGCTGGCACGCAGCCTTGAGGAGCTCGGAGAGCAGGCCGAGGCAATCGGGATTTACCGCGAAATTGTGGCGGATTATCCCCAGACAGCCGAGGCCAACAGATCGAAGGTCCAGCTTGAGGGCCTCGGGGAGGCTGTGGAGTAGGCTATGTGTCATATTCATCTGGCGATCAATGAAACCAAAAAGGTTCCTGAGGCCAGAGCGTTTTATGATGCAATGGAAGAGACGATGAATGTCGTCATCCGCACCAGCGGCAAATTCTATTCCTATATCCAGGGTGAAAAATACTCCATCGATCTAGACCGCCGCGGCAATATCCTCGGTATGGAAATCTTCACACCGGTGGGTGAATGGACAGTCGTACGCGACCTGATTCCTCCGGAAAAAACCGAAAAGCGCAAAATACGGATTCTGGAACATCGCAAGGAGTTCGAGCCAATCGGATTTTATACTAATGAAAAGAACGGCTTTATCTGCATGCGCTTTACCGAGGAAAAAGTCAGCTACCATTACATGGTCGCACAGGATTTGATTTTCGAGGTTAATGTTATGGATGAGCTCTCGGCGGTATGGGCCTTGAACCTGGTGCAGGATTTCGGCTTCAAGAAAGAAATGAAATATCGAAAAGGCATGAATGTGCCATAAGATATATCGCCATTGTAACGAAAATGAGGATGCCTCCACCATCCTCCTTTTTTTTATATCTATGGTACCCCACATGAAATGGAGGTTTAGCTGAGCATCCCGCTATGTCTCGAACTATGGACGGTGTTATGTAATGCTTGATCTCACGTGCTAACTCGCAAAAAGAACCATCGCAGGTGGCCATCAGCTTCGCCCCACCTTTTCAGGTTGGGCTACAAAGACTGTCTATGATATCAATGAAAAGATTATATGAATGTGCCGTAGGGTTCCCTAACCCGACGATGATGTCGCCAGGAAAGGGTTCCCGGCGACCACTATTGTACCCCGCATGAAATGGAGGTTTAAATGATCATCCGGCTATGTCTGATTGTCAAATCTCACAGAGATTTGACCTCCTAAAACGGCAGATCGTCATCCTCGACCGTGTTATTAAACGGTGCATCATCATCCTTGGGCGGCGGGGGAGGGGTGTAATCGCTGGAGGTATCGCCCCGCGATCCCAGAAATTGCATACGCTGTCCCACGATCTCGGTCATATACTTCTTGACGCCGTTTTTGTCTTCGTAACTGCGGGTTTGAATTCGTCCCTCGATATAAACCGGCCGGCCCTTGGCAAGATATTCCTTGGCAATCTCAGCCTGTCTGCCCCACAAGACAATATTGTGCCATTCCGTGGATTCCTGCATCTCGCCGTTCTGATCGCGCCATTTCTCGGTGGTCGCAATCGAAAACGACGCTACCGCCTTGCCGGAGGGGGTATAGCGCAGTTCGGGATCGCGGCCCAAATTGCCGATAAGTATAGCCTTGTTCACAGAAGCCATATTCTCTCCTTTTTTCGATTTAATATAAGGCGCTTAAAAAATCATGTCAATCATGTCTTTCCTTAAAATATCTCTAACGGTTCCATATTTAATTGACACGCGGCGTAAAAATAAATAATATCTCTGCAATGTATGGTAATTTGTATCTTGTTGCAACCCCAATCGGAAATCTGGGGGACATAACCTTTCGAGCCGTGGAAATATTGAAGGCTGTGAATTTGATTGCATGCGAAGACAAAAGGGTTTCGGGCAGGCTTTTGAATCATTATGGAATCAAAGGCAGGCTTGTTACATATAACGATCCCAATAAGTTCAAATCAACTCCCGGCATAATAGACAAGCTTAAGGCGGGCGAGGATGTTGCTCTTATCACCGATGCAGGATCTCCGGGAATTTCCGATCCCGGATTTTATCTGGTCAACACTGCTATCGAGGAGGGTATTGAGGTGCAGGCTGTTCCCGGACCCTCAGCTTTGATTTATGCCCTGACAGTCTCCGGCCTGCCTCTGCATAACTTCGTCTTCGAGGGTTTTTTGCCTCCCAAAGGATCGAAACGAAACAAACGCCTGCAATCCCTTGTAGAAGAAAAAAGGACTATTGTTTTATATGAATCTCCCCACAGGCTTTCGAGTACGCTTCGAAGCCTGCATGAGAAGCTGGGCAATCGTCGGGCGGTGATAGCGCGTGAACTTACCAAGCTCCATGAAGAGGTGCTGCGATCGGATCTGGAAAAACTGATCGAAAAATATGAAACCGAAAAGCCCCGAGGGGAGTTCGTATTGATTGTGGAGGGAAAAAATTAGTACATATTCGCAAAGATTCAATTTCCTGCCGGTAGATTACTTCGTACTCCTGTACAATATTGTAGTGGGCATATCGGTACTTCTTTTCCGGCATAATGTCCCCAACTGGGCGCTGCATTTCGCATTCAATGCCTTCATGGTGGTTTTTGTTCTGCATATCAGCAGTATGCCGATCAATCCAAAGGGGATTCTGCAAAAGATTGTCCGTCGCTGGTACTTTCTCATTCTGCTTTTATTTATTTACCAGCAGACCGGCGGCCTGGTTTTCCTGTATATTCCCGAATGGCTGGACAATCAACTGGCGCAGATCGAATTCAACATCTTCGGCCTGCATCCGACCATTTATCTGGAAAGATTTAACATATCGATTCTGAATGAATATTTCATGTTCGGCTACTTTGCATATTTCTTCCTGATATTATCGTATGCCGTGATACTAATGAAAAGAAAGATGCATTTTGAGCTGGATATGTTCGTGACCACTGCGGCTTTTACATTTCTGGTGTGCTTCTATATGTTCTATTTCTTTCCCATAGCCGGGCCGCGTTTTCTATTTAGCGGAATATATGACGGCCCGTTAACCGGCGTTCTTTTTGTACCCCTGGTCGATTATGTGATCAAAAACGGCGCGGCCGAGGGCGGATCGATGCCCTCCACTCATACCGCCATCGCAATCGTAATTCTCGTGCATTCCTGGCGCTATACCCGTAAGGTTGGATATATCTTCACGCCTATTGTGTTCGGACTTGTGGTGGGGACATTCTGGGGACGCTTTCATTTTATCTCGGATACGATTATTGGCTTCTTCATGGCGATAATTTGTATAATTATTTCAGACTGGATCATAGGTAATAAGAAACTGGGCTGGCAAAAACTGCCTTATTACAGTCCCGGTGTAATGGATAAACCGGTGGTGGCTGACAAAAAATGCATCCGGAACTTTTCAAAATCGGACCCATCGTAGTACGCGCCTACGGTGTAATGCTCTTCATCTCTTTTATAGCCGGGCTGTTCTATGTCCGTTACAAGGCGAAAATCAAGGATATCGGGCAGGATTTTGTAACCAATTTATCCTTTTTGGTGATTTTCGCCGGCATTCTCGGGGCGCGGCTGTTTTATGTCTTCTATCACTGGTCTGAATTCTCCGGAAACCTGCTGGATATTATAAATCCCTTCGGAAGCGGCGGTACGATCGGAATTGCCGGTTTGAACCTGTACGGCGGACTTATCTGCGCGATCGGGGCGGGAGTGATTTATATCAAGATCAAAGAAGCCCCTTTCTGGGATACGCTCGACATTTATGCGCCTCCTATCGCGCTGGGTACTTTCTTCACACGAATTGGATGTTTCTTAAACGGCTGCTGTTTCGGCAAGACATGCGATCATCCCTGGGGAGTGCATTTCCCCGAGCATTCCATACCCTATGCCATCTTCGGGGAACAGGCGATTCATCCCACACAGCTCTATATGTCGCTGTACGGTTTAGCTTTGTTTCTTGTGCTTCATTATCTCGACAGAAAGAATCATTTCAGCGGGATGCTTTTTGCGATTTTCCTGATAGTCGAGGCGTTTTTCAGATTCGTAATCGAGTTTGTCAGATATTATGAGGAGGCGATGTTTCCGCATCTATTCGGAATGGAGCTTACTTACAATCACCTGGTTGCCGCCATTTTGTTTGTCCTGGGATGGGCGCTGTTTTTCTATCTCAAAAAACACAATCAGCCCGCCCGCGGCTAATCATTTAAATTCCCATTTGATTACATCCCCGTCGGAAACCTGCGCTTTGTTGCAGGCAATCTTTCCCGGCTCGTCGTTAATCGAATACATCCAGAAACGGCCGCCTTTATTCTCGATGCCGTCGATTGATTTTATGAAGATGCCCATGTCCGATACCATATAATCGACCTTGTGATTCTCCATTAGAAGCTCAAATACCGTCCTGCCATCTTCACCCTTGAGTATGATTACCCCAACTTCGCTCTTTTCCTGAGTATCGCCGGAACATGCTATAGAGGCTAAAATTGTAAGCAGGAGGACGGTAAGCGACCAGGTTCTCATTACATCAATCCTTCATCTTTCCAGATTTTGCGAATAGCCTTATCCGATATCTTCAAATTGTATTCTTTTTTTATTCTCATAGCTCCCCATGATTTATGCTTGCCTTTCAATTCAATCGCCTGGCGCCGTGCGCTTTCGGAAATGCGCGGTCTTCGCGGCCTGGACATTTCCCGTTGATCTATCATCCATTCACTCGACAATTCCTCTTTGCGCCTGAGCCATTTCTTCACGGTCTTCGGTGTGGTATTGAACACTCGCGCCGCCGGTTTGATCCCGTACCTCTCGGCGTACTGCACCATATAGTATCGAAGAGATCTGAGGTCCTCCTGGAGGCGCACATGTGTAAAATATTTTATAGGGCTCATTTTTTCTTCCGGAAATGGGGGGATACCATATAAATTCCGACTCGAATATTAATATAAATATACTTGCAAAAAAAATCCAGTAATTTATATTAGGCTTTTTGAATTGAGACAAAGGACGATTCATGGATAAGAAGAGACGGCAGGCATACGAATTACATTCCCAGGTAGCCGGAAGAATTTGTGTTAAAATGGGTCTTACCCCCAATGCAATAACATTTATCAGCCTGATTATGTCGATCGGGGCTGCTGCTGTTTTGTGGAAGGGCTGGTTTGTCTGGGGCATAGTGCTTATCATTCTGACATCGGTAACCGATATGCTTGACGGCGCCACCGCGCGTGCCGGTAACATGGGTACTACTTTCGGCGGAATACTCGATCATGTCCTGGACCGCTATGCCGAGTTCTTTATCCTCTCGGGTATCCTTCTCTCCGGCAGGGTTCATCCTGTCTGGCCGATCTTTGCCATCTTCGGCATGATTATGGCCTCCTATTCCCGTAAGGCCGCCGAATCGATAGGCAAGATTGCCTCGGCTGAGGTCGGATGGGTGGGACGCCTTGAGAAGTTCATCGTTATCATGGTCGGCCTGGCATTGTTATCGATATTTCCGGAATTCGATATTATCGATCTGAATCTGCTCGAAATCGCTCTGATCTTCGTTGGAGTCGTTTCACATATAACTGCAATACAAAGACTCTTTTTTGCCAAAAAGGAATTGGACAGGAGGGCACAAAATGGCTAACATCTTCTCCATTGGTAATCCGGTTTTTGATATGATAAAGACCCCGCATGTGCAGACCGACGGTCGCGTATTGTCGGGCTGCTCCACCAATTTCTGTCTGGCCATGGCCAAGATGGATGTGCCCACCACTTTGGTTGGAAATGTGGGACCCGACTTTCGCTCCAAATTCGAAGCGGACATGAAAAAATACGGCATCAATTATATAATCTACAGTGTCGACGAGAGCGGCGGTTTTTCACTCGAATATTACGGCGACAAGGGCGAAAGAAATCTGAGTCTTCTGGGAAATGCCGGTAAGATCAAATTATATCCGGAAAAACTTGAAGATGCCGACTGGGTGATCGTAGCTCCGATTCTGGGCGAGATCGATCTGGAATATATCCAGCACATCAAGGAGCACAGCTCCGCGCGCATATTTCTCGATCCTCAGGGCATCCTGCGCTACTCGGAAGATGGCAGGATAGAGCATCGCAAGATGGAGGATACCGAAAAGCTGATATCCATGTGCGAGATAATAAAGCCCAACGAGCTGGAATGCAAAATACTAACCGGATATGATCCGCGTGAGGATTATGAAACCCCCGCCAAAATGCTGAAGTCCTGGGGACCGGAGATTGTAATAATAACCATTGCCGAACAGGGCTCAGTGGTTTATGACGGTAATGAATTCTTCCGCATACCGGCATATCCGGCACAGGAGATGGATGCCACCGGCGCGGGCGATACCTATGCCGCCGGATTCATGTACGGACTTATTCGGGGCTACGCCCTTCCCGATTGCGGTATCATGGGTACCGCAGTTGCCAGTGTTATGATAGAGCATACCGGTCCCGACTTTCCGTTGACCAAAGCTCTGGCACTGGAGAGAATGCAAACAATAGCAAATTCTGTTACAGCATAAAATAACAAGGAGATAGCATGCCTAAAGTTAGAGTGGCAATTGTGGGTGTAGGCAATTGCGCATCATCATTCGTCCAGGGAGTGCATTACTACCGTAATGCCAAGGATACAGACCATATTCCCGGACTGATGCATGTCAATCTCGGCGGTTACCATATCTCCGATATCGAGTTCTCCGCTGCCATTGACATTGATAAGAACAAGGTCGGTAAAGACCTTGCAGACGCGATCTATACCAAACCCAACAACACCTTTAAGTTCTGTGATGTGCCGAAGACCGGGATAAAGGTACAGCGCGGCATGACCCACGACGGTCTGGGGAAATACCTTTCCGAAATTATCGAAAAAGCCCCTGGCGACACGGTTGATATAGTCAAGCTCCTGAGGGAGACAAAGACTGATGTCGTCGTCAATTACCTTCCGGTTGGTTCCGAAATGGCTACCAAGTGGTATGTCGAGCAGGTGCTTGAAGCCGGATGCGGCTTTGTCAACTGCATACCCGTATTCATAGCCAGGGAGCCCTACTGGCAGGACCGTTTCGAGAAGAAGGAGCTTCCGGTAATCGGCGATGATATCAAATCACAGGTCGGCGCAACAATCACGCACCGTGTCCTGACCCGCCTTTTTATGGATCGCGGTGTAAAGCTGGAGCGTACCAGTCAGCTTAATGTCGGCGGCAATACCGACTTTTTGAATATGCTCGAACGTTCCCGTCTGGAATCCAAGAAGATTTCCAAGACCTCTGCGGTAACCTCTCAGCTCCCCTATGATATCGGCGAAGACAACTGCCATATCGGCCCTTCCGATTATGTGGCCTGGCTGACAGACCGCAAATGGGCGCATATCCGCCTTGAGGGCACGACCTTTGGCGATGTACCACTGAATCTCGAGATGAAGCTGGAAGTCTGGGACTCGCCTAATTCGGCCGGTGTGGTAATTGACGCCGTGCGCTGCTGCAAACTTGGCCTGGATAACAACCTCTCCGGCGCCCTGATAGAACCATCATCGTATTTCAAAAAATCACCGCCGGTGCAGTTCACCGATTCCGAGGCGCATCGCATGACAGAGGAGTTCATCAAGAAGTATGCGATCAAAAAAGGCAGCGAATCGTTGACGGCTAAAAAATCAAAGAAGCCTCTTACCAGGAAAAAAACCGGCAAAAAGAAAAAATAGAGATGACTGTGTAAAAAAGAAGGTGGCATCTGCCGCCTTCTTTTTTTATATATAGGCGTTATGAAAAAAGGACTTTTTATCACCCTCGAGGGAATCGATTTTTCCGGTAAATCGACCCAGGCCAGATACCTGATTAATTTCCTTAAAAGAAATAATATCCAGCATCTCTTTCTGCGGGAGCCGGGCGGAACAAAGCTCTCGGAAAGAATCAGGCGCATTCTGCTAAGCAAAGGCGAAATCGATATCTGCCCCAAATCGGAGCTCTGGCTATATCAGGCCGCACGTTCTCAGATTGTGCAGGAGAAGATAATTCCGGCTGTAAAAGATGGCAAGATCGTTATCTGCGACCGTTTTTACGATTCTACAACGGCCTATCAGTCTTATGGACGAGGGCTCGAACTTAAGTTCATCCAGAGAATAAACCTGTTTGCCGCCGAGGGTATTAAGCCCGACCTGACCCTGCTGTTCGATCTGCCGGAGAAAAAGGCATTCGAAAGAAAGTCCAAACTGAACCGCGCCAAAGATCGTCTGGAAAATGAAAAACTGGCCTTTTTCCGCAGGGTCCGCAAGGGCTATCTCGAACTGGCCGAGAACAACAAAAGGCGCATGAAGGTTATAAATGCCGACGGGCCGAAAGAAAAGGTTCGTGATGAAATGCTGGAAACAGTAGTATCGTTTCTAAAAAGGCGTAAAATCAGGATCAGGATGTAGTGCATAGATTTCGGACGACCGCAGTTTTTCTAATACTGAACGCAGCCGCATTCATAGCCGGATTGTATCTGGTCATAAACGACCCGCTTTTCGAGGGCATGATGGCTTATGCCTCGGCATTCCGGATCATCAAACAAAATTATGTCGAACCGATCACGTCCGAAGATCTCTTTCAGGGATCAATTGAGAATGTCGAAGACGGTCTCGATCCGTTCACGGGGTATATCCCTCCCAGAAGCTATCAATATTATGCCGAGGAGAGCCAGGGGCAATTTTCTGGCATCGGTGTGGAGATAACCGTGCGTGACGGTCTCCTGACTGTGGTTTCGCCGATAGCCGGATCACCAGCCGACAGGGCCGGGCTAAAGGCAGGCGATCAGGTAACCATGATCGGCGATATTGACGCCTCGACTCTCAATCCCAACGAGGCTATTGATTTGATCCGCGGCCAGGCGGGAACGACAGTGGAACTGCGTATCAAACGTCCCGGATTGGACGAGCAGTTCAATGTCAAAATCGAGCGCGCCTCGGTGAAGCTGAATTCTGTCGAGTATTCCGGTATGGTTAATTCAATCGGCTATATTCGGCTGACGAATTTCGCTTTGAACAGCATCGATGAGATGATTGCCGCGATGGAGTCGCTGAAGATGATGGGGATGAAAGGTCTGGTGCTCGATCTGCGGGGTAATCCGGGCGGATTTTTGGAAATCGCTGTGGCAATTACAGGGCTGTTTCTTCCTGATAATGCTATGATTGTATCCACCGGGGGAAGGTCATTTACCGAGGAGTTCGAACTGAGGAATTTCTTCGAGGGCAGTTATCAGGAAATACCCATGGCCGTGCTGGTCAATCGCGGCTCTGCCTCCGCCTCGGAAATTCTCTCCGGAGCATTGCAGGATCACGACCGCGCCGTGATTATAGGCGATACGACATTCGGAAAGGGATTGGTGCAGAATATTACACCCCTCCCTCAGGGAGGGGCATTCCGACTGACAGTGTCCAAGTACTACCTGCCCTCGGGACGGATTATCCAGAAGTTTTCGGATATGGAATGGTCGGAAAACCTGGTAAAGACCGAGCCCGAGGCTGAAACAGTCTACCGCACCACCGGCGGAAGGAAGGTCTTTGGAGGAGGTGGAGTGGTCCCTGATATCATAGATGATGACGAGGATCCGAGCCTCCTTGAATCAGTCCTGCTTGTGGGCGGATATTATTTCGACTTCGGCGTGGAATATTTTCAAAAGCACGGCAATGGATTCAGCCTCCCGCTGGATCAGGAAGTACTTGATAGCTTCAAGGGCTTTGTTGATAGTCGGGGGTTACATATCCCCGGCGAAATCGAGAATGCATTCAATGAATTTTTGCAGGATGCGGAAGAAATTAATCCTGAGTTTTCCGATAAGCCCGTGGTGTCGTCCATAAAATCCAAATTAGAAAGCATTGAGGATGAATCCTGGGATGAAAATCGCGAAGATATAATCGAAAACCTTAGTCTTACACTAAGCAATCTTGCTTATAGCAATAACGAAATCTACGAGAAATACTACCTTCGTTATGATCCGGTTATCCGCGAAGCAGTTGCCCTGCTAAGTGATAGAGAAGAATATAGACGAGTTCTGGAAGCTGAAGATTGATTATACCGCTTTAACAGGTAAACATATCTGCCCCGATTGCCAATTACGCAGATTTAATGTAGTTTAAACTTTTTTGTTACATTTCAACTGATTATATTAGCAGAGAGTTTTGAGGGAATCATATTTTTATGAAGAATTATTCGCTTTTTATTGACTTTGACTACACGATTACCACCGATGATGTGGGCAACCGATTTTATACATATTTCTCCGGCGGCAAAAACGAGCCGCTGGTAAAGAGATGGCTGAATCGCGAGATTACAACGCATGAATGCCTGACAGAGGAAGCCAGGCTCTGCCGCGGCAGCAGGGCGGAATTTATCGAATATGTCGATAAATTCGAAATCGATCACGGCTTTCCGGAATTGGTCAGGCTCTGCTCCGAGGCGGAGATTCCACTGTATGTTTTAAGTGACGGTCTGGATTTCTATATCAGCCATATCCTGGGCAAATACGGTATTGGTGATATAGATATATATTCCAACAAGGCTCTCTTCGACAACGGCAATTTAAAGATCGAACTGCCTTACTGGACCGAGGAGTGCGCCGCCTGCGGTAACTGCAAGGGAGCAAGGATCAGGCAGCTAAAGCGTGAAGAAGATGAGGCCATTTATATTGGCGACGGCCTCTCCGATCTGTGCGGCGCGCGTGAGGCCGATTTGATTTTTGCCAAGGACGACCTGGCCCGTTTCCTCAGCGAGGAAAGCCGGGAGTATATTGAATACGAAAATCTATTTGAGGTCAAAGATAAGCTAATAGGGATATTAAATTCTGCCCGCATGTAAGGAGCAGCGCTGAGAGGGTAAGATTATGAAAGCGATAATTATGGCAGGGGGCTTCGGAACACGCCTTCGTCCCTTGACACTGGGCGTGCCCAAGCCAATGGTTCCGATGGCTAACAAACCGATGATGGAGCATGTCGTAAACCTGCTGAAAAAATACGGATTCGATGAAATTCTGTCGCTTCTCTATTTCCAGCCGGAGGCGATTACCGATTATTTTGGAGACGGTTCCGATTTCGGAGTAAAAATGCATTATAAGCTGGCGGAGGATGATTTCGGGACTGCCGGATCGGTGCGCAATGCCTATGAGGACTTCTTCGAGGGTGAAAGGATACTTATCATTTCCGGTGATGTGCTCACTGACTTCGATCTTTCATCGGTAATATCATTTCACGAGGACCGCAAGGCCGATGCCACAATGGTGCTGACCCAGATGCAGAATCCTCTTTCCTACGGCGTGGTCATCACCGATGCCGACGGCAGAATTACCCGCTTTATGGAAAAGCCAACCTGGGGCGAAGTCTTCTCGGATCAGATAAACACCGGTATTTATGTGCTCGAACCGCAGGTAACCACACAGATCCCGAATAAGGAATTCTATGATTTCTCCAAGGACTTATTCCCCAGGATGCTGGATGAAAATCAGGCTTTGTACGGCTGCAATATTCAGGGTTACTGGCGCGATATCGGAAATGTGGGCGAGTATACTACGGCTCATCAGGATATCCTCAAGGGCGAGGTTATAATTGATCTCGGCTACAATATGCTCAAACATGAAGGTTCGATTTTATGGATTGGAAAGAACCAGAATATTGATGAGTCGGTGAAATATGAGGGCGTTGTCATTCTCGGAGATAAGGTCAGTATCGAACCGGACTGCAAAATCTCGAATTCGATTATCGGCGGCAACTGTATCATCGGAGCAAAATCCATAATTTCCAATTCTATTATATGGCATGATTCGGTCGTAAGTGAGCAGGCCGAAGTCACGCAAGCACTTTTGATGAATGAAACCCGTGTGGGCGCACGTGCGAAAATAAATGAGAATGCTATTGTTTCCGAGGGTGCGACTCTTGGGGATGATGTCTCCATTTATCCCAATGTAAAGATTTGGCCCAAGAAAGAAGTTGAAAATGGAGCGGTTCTTTCTACGAGTCTGGTCTGGGGGGAGAAATGGAATCGCGAGCTTTTTACCGACGCCAAAGTCACCGGCCTTGGCAATTTGGAGATAACTCCGGAGTTTGCCGCCAAGCTGGGGGCAGCTTACGGCGCCATGCTGGGAGCCGGAAAAACTGTCGCGTATTCACGTGATGTGTCGCTTTCATCCAGGATGATACAGCGCGCTTTCGGGGCGGGGTTGATATCGGCTGGAATCAATGTTAAGGATTTGCAGACACTTCCGATTCCAATTGTCCGTTTCGAACTTTGCACGGGAAGGGACGCCGGCGGATTGCATATACGCAACACACCCTATCGCAAAGATTTCCAGGATATAATTTTCTTCTCCGATGACGGCCAGGATATCGCAACTTCAAAGGCAAAATCTCTGGAACGGCTCTTCGTGCGCGAGGACTTCAGGCGTGCGAAAATAGATGAAGTCGGCAATATCGAATATCCGGTGCGTATACTTGAATCATATAGAGAAGAATTCCTGAAGTATATCGATGTCGATGCTATCCGCAAAGCCAATTTTAAAATAGTCGTTGATTATGCTCATGGCGGCGCGGTGGATATTTTCCCGGCTATATTCGGTGAGTTGGGATGTGAGGTTATCTCTCTTAACGCCTATATCGACCCCTCCAAGGTCTCTATCTCCCGCGAGGAGAAGAACTTTGCCATGAAGACACTCTCCGTGATTGTCAAATCTCTGGGGGCAAATCTGGGAATTATGCTGGACAACAATGCTGAAAAAATCAGGATTGTTGACGAGGATGGGGTGGAGATTTCCGACCAGCTTCTATTATTGCTGGTGACGGATCTGTTTTTGTCCACAACACAGGCCAAAAAAATCGCGGTTCCGGTTTTGGCCTCAATGGGTGTTGAGGAACTTGCAGAAGAATATGGCGTGGAGGTTCTGCGCGTGCGCAACGATCATCAGGCGATGATGAGCGCCAAAGCTCAAATGAATGTCGATTTCGTTGGCGGAACAAGAGGCGGGTTTATCTTCCCCGGCTTCCAGTTGGGCGCCGATGCTATGTTTGCGGCCGCAAAGATACTGGAGCTTCTGGCCACCACAAATCAGAAATTCGGGTATATTTGCGAGAAGTTTTCCGACCTGGTTTACATCAGCGATGACGTTCCCTGCAACTGGCGTAAAAAAGGTCAGGTGATGCGCAATCTGATCAGCCAGACTGCCAATGAGGACCGCCAGCTTGTCGATGGGATCAGGATTCTGAGGGATATTGGCTGGGTTCTGATCGCCCCGGACCGGGAAAAGGATCTTTTCCATATACATGCTGAGTCCAGAGACAAGGCTCTGGCGCAGAAATACATCGAGGAATTCAGGGATAAGATCGACTCCATGCAAAAATAGCGCTGATTCGGATATCAATCGTCCGTTATTGAATCCAAAGACAATCTCAGCAAGTAAGTTTACACATATAACGGAACTTTTCCGAATCGAAATTATATCATTAATTGCTGGTGCTATATTCGCAATCTGTTGACTTTAATTAACTTGACAAAAAACAGCCGGAAGTTTATCATTGCTGATTAATAGTTGAAAAAAGTGCCGTGACATGAAATGTAGTATCTCCCTGAAAACCGCAATAATCGTTTTGCTTCTCGTGCTATCAGCAGCAGCGCAAATGGATGAGGCTCAGCTTGAGGCCGAGAAAGAGGCCCGCATTCGTGAACGCGCTGAGCAGTATGCCAGATCACGTGATGTGGATGCGCAGGACAGGATTATCGACCCACAGAAGTATGTCGTCGGGCCGGGGGATGAGCTGACAATATTTTTCTATGGCGGTTATACCCGTGAAAACCGCATCCTGATTACCCCTGAGGGTTCGGCGTTGATTCCCGAATTCGGTGAGATTTATCTGGGGCAAATCACCTTGAAAGAGGCCAAGGAAAAGATTCTAAATGCATTAGGCAGGCGTTATCGCAATGTTGAGATTTCGGTAACTCTCTCAAAATTGAGAAAGCTTAAGGTCTCGGTCGACGGCGAGGTGAATTTTCCCGGCGTTTATACGGTCACATCGATGGACCGAATAACCGAAGCGATTCAGTTAGCGGGCGGCCTTACTGATTTAGGCTCTGAGCGCAATATCCGTGTTATTCGGAACGGCGAGGTCGGGGAGGCTGATTTATTGAGCTTTGCGCGTGCGGGAGATGAAGATGCCAACCCTTATCTGCTGGAGGGAGACAAAGTTTTCGTCCCGCCCCGCAGAAGAAATATCGGACTGGTCGAAATTTACGGAGCGGTAAGACTACCCGGAGATTATGAATTCGTGCGCGGAGAGACGACCTATGATCTGATTATGCTGGCAGGCGGTACTACTCTTGATGCCAATCTGAACTCAGCCAGTCTGGTCAGATTCGACGATGAAAGCGACAGCAGCATTACCATGAATCTCCATCTGAAGGAGATTCTCGATGATCCCTCCAGCTCGCTGAACATCGAACTAATGCCGGACGACCGTGTCTTCATCCGCTCAATTCCGGATTATCATCGTAAAGCACAGGTTAAAATCGAGGGGGAGGTTCGATATCCGGGAGTCTATCCTATCAAGGAGGATACGACAACATTAACTGAGGTCATAGATTGGGCGGGGGGATTCACCGAGGATGCCTCATTGGCGGAAGCCAGGATGTACCGTTCCGGATTCGAGGCTATCCGGGACACCGAACTGGACCGACAGATAAAACTTTCCGTAGATAAGCTGTCGGATATCGAACGCGAATATCTTTTATTGAAAAGCGATCCCGATCAGGGACGCGTGTCAATCGATTTCGAGGAACTCTTTGCCCATCCGGACACATCTCTTGACGTTGCGCTGAAAGACGGCGACAGGATAATGGTACCGAGGAAATCACTTACGGTCCGTATTATGGGGCGTGTTCTCAAGCCGGGACTTTTGACCTTCAGGGCGGGGGCGGAAGTTAATTATTATGTCAGTAAAGCCGGGGGCTTTACCAAGAGCGCAGATAAGGGCAAAATCAGGTTGATTAAAGGCGCCACCGGTTCAATCGTTAAGCCCTCTTCAAAAACCAATATCGAAGTGGGAGACGAGATTCTCGTGCCGGAGAAAAAAGATACCGACTGGTGGGAGGTAACAAAGGACGTAGGTATCTTCCTGGCCAACCTTGCCACTATTTATGTAGTCATTGATCAAATTATAGAATAAATTTTATGGCAGACAAGAAAAACAGTTTACTCATCGTTTTGCGCTCGCTGGTGGAGCATCGCCGGCTAATTATATTGAATGTATTCATTATAACAGTCGCAGCCGTTATAATCAGCCTGTTACTGCCCAAATGGTACAGGGCCACCGTGGTAGTCCTGCCACCCGAGAAAACCGAATCTTTAAGCGAAATAGCGGTTTCAATGGGACTGCAGAGCCTTGGTTTGAGCGGCTCCGGTTTTGCTTTGCCGGTCATGGCCTCACCTTCGGATCTTCTGGCATCGATCGCCGAAAGCCGCACTGTAGCGGAAAGGGTGGTTGATTCTCTGGATCTTATGGAAGTTTACGATTTCGAGAAAAAACGCCAGGCTGTGGACAATGTTCAGAAACAGATGGATGTGCATGTCCGCGCCGACGGCATAATCGATATAGCCTATGTCGATCAAGACCGTGAATTATCGGCACGCGTGGCTAATGCCATCGCCCGGGCTCTGGATAATATAAACCGCATGACCAAAGTGCAAAAGGCCTCTGAGCTGAAAAGATTTATCAAGGAAGAGCTGGAGAAAAATGCGGAAAATCTGCACAAGGCCGAGCAAGCCCTGCAGGAATTCCAGCGCACTCACAAGGCAATCTCGATCGATGAGCAGACCGCTGCTTCCATTAAAGCCGCCGCCGAGCTTTACAGCCAGCTGACACTGGACAAAATCAATCTCCAGGTGATGGAGAAATCGCATTCTCCGGATCATCCCGATGTTATCAATCTGCGCTATAAAATCTCCGAAATCGAAAAAAGGCTCAGAGAGCTCCAGGAGGGCAGCGCAGTTTCCAAAGATACCACTGCCGCTTTTCTGGCCATACCGTTTTCGGAACTTCCGGAAATATCTCTGAGATATATGCAGCTTTTGCGAGACCTCAAGCGCGAGGAATCCCTGCATGAGGTCTTAACCACTCAGCTTGAACAGGCCAAAATCATGGAGGCCAAGGATACACCAACAATCTCGATTTTGGACTGGGCTGTTCCTCCACGTTTTAAATTCAAGCCAAAGCGGGCTTATATCGTCATAACCGCTATGATATTGAGTTTCGTGTTTTCCATGGTTTATGCTGTGGCTTACGACAGGTGGCGCGACTTTAAAATATCCAATCCCGAAAGCTATAATGACATCTCGGTTATATTGAATACACTCAAGAAGGATTTGTTCGGCTTTAAAAAGCGCAAATCGTAAGAACAAATATCGAAACAGTCTCAAGGAGGATTATGCAGGTCCCTCTATTAGATCTGGCTCGTCAGTATAAGAAGATTAAAACAGAAATAGATCAGGCCGTTTACAAGGTTCTCGAGCATACAAAATTTATAATGGGACCCGAGGTTGTGGAATTCGAGGATCAGGCGGCGGAATACTGCGGCAGCAAATACGCCCTCGGCGTGGCCTCCGGCACGGACGCTTTGCTTATCGCATTACGCGCCTGCGGAGTCAGGGCCGGGGATGAGGTAATAACCTCAACCTTTTCGTTTTTTGCCTCTGCCGGTGTAATCTCCCGTCTGGGCGCAACTCCGGTTTTTGTCGATATCGATTCCGATACCTACAATCTGCGTTCCGAAGAGGTAAAGAAGGCGGTCAATGATAAAACCCGTGTGATAATGCCGGTGCACATATTCGGGCAGTGTGCGGATATGGATGCGATTTTGCAGATTGCGGGTGAGAACGATATCATGGTTGTTGAGGACGCCGCCCAGGCCATAGGTTCAAAATATAAAGGCAAGACAGCCGGTACCATGGGTGACTTTGGATGCTTCTCGTTTTTCCCTTCAAAGAATCTTGGAGCCGCCGGAGACGCGGGAATGATTATCTCCGATTTCATGGACAAGCAAACCTTCATGAAAAGCCTTCGAGATCACGGCGCTCATCCCAAATATTATCACTCCTATATCGGGTATAATTCTCGCCTGGATACATTGCAGGCCGCCATTCTCTCGGTCAAGCTGAGATATCTCGATCAATGGACCGAAGCCCGCAGAAAAAATGCGGTCTTCTATAATGATGCTTTTAAGGATGTTCCGGTTAAAACTCCCGTGGAACTCGAGCATAATTATCATATCTATAATCAATATACGATTGCCACTGAAAAGCGGGATGAGCTGATGGAGCATCTTCGCAAGCATGAAATCGGATGCGCTATATATTATCCTCTGCCTCTGCATGCTCAGGAATGTTATAAATATCTGGGTTACAAGGACGGAGATTACGAGAACGCCCCCTGGGCTTCGCGGGAAGTGCTTTCAATCCCGATATATCCCGATCTCACCGATGATGAAAGAAATTACGTAGTAGAGGTCATCTCGGCGTTTTTCAAATAGAAGCAATCTATCCGAAAGCAATCGGCCTTGTTTTTTAAAGACAGCGCTCATACTTTTATTGTCCGCGTTTTTGGCTACCTGCTCGCCTTCAGCGTTCAGGTCATGATTGCCCGTTTTCTCGGACCGGGCGCTAAGGGCGAACTCCAGATTGCGATGTTCCT
>WJIM01000178.1 GCA_014730285.1 Candidatus Zixiibacteriota bacterium | reverse complement strand
ATCCGTCTCTCTTCCCGCCTTCTGGTACCAGATGTAGACAAAACTTCTCAAAGTGGATTGCACCGGCTTGAAATCATACTCAGTGTCACGCAGGCGATCGAGGATGTAAGTGATGTTTTCCCTGAACTTCTCCGACTTCTCGAACTGATCGAACTCTTCGGTCTTATAGACAGCCTGCGAGGTGGCCCGCAGTTCATCCCGCAATTGAAACTGGTCCAGGTTTTTGACAGTCTTTAACATCTCATGGTACTCATCGTCTCCAATATCCCCATCCTGACGGGCCTCGTAATATTCATTGATGAGCTTCACCGTGTAAGGTCCGGTCAGGCCGAGCTTGACTTCGGGATTGTATATGGCGACCGAATCAAATCCCAGCACTTTAAACAAATCATCCGATATTTCGGGGCTTTTGGCCTCAATCAACTTCCAGACATTTTCTTTCACCGGATTGAAATGCTTGCGGAGAAAAGTGCGCTGGAGTGTATCGAGGCTTGCGGCGATAGTTTTTACCTCCTCCGGGGTGATTAGCTGATCGTCGTACTGCCGCCTGAATACCTGCATAAAATCCTTGGTGTTGGCGACCAGTTCTTCAGAAGCAAGAGTGTCCAGATCGAGACTGGTCTGAAGCTCGCTCAGGGCAACATCGATAATCAGAGGATCGTATGGATGCAGGTCGGGATTGTAGCCGTCAATAGCCGGGAGCACGGCTAATGTCTTCTGCTTTGCATATTCCAGGCCTTTGCGCAGAAAGAGATTTTCCATGCGCGGAAAGATAACCACGCTCAATATAACTATACCGAAAACAACCACAGCCACGATGATTGCTATTATTCTCAGGGCTTTGCTCTTTGATGCAATATTGGCTTCCGCCGCCATTCAGGCCTCCTTGCTCATACTGAATCCATAAACAACGGTTTTGAGGCTTCCAAGGCAAGTAATTTTTCCTAAACAATTTAAAGCGCGATACGCGACTGAGGATTCTACTCCTCGAAGTCAGCCATTTTCTCGGGCTGTGAGGGCGGTTCGTTTTTGATTTCGGACTGCGCCAGTACTACTATGTCCACCCTTCTGTTCTGGGCGCGTCCCTCCGGTGTGGCATTATCAGCAATCGGCTTGAATTCACCGAAGCCGAGGGCGGAGAGCTGGTCAGGAGAGATCTCATGCTTTTCGATGAAGTATTTTATGACCGAAATCGCTCGGGCGGCGGACAGTTCCCAGTTGGAGGGGAATCTGGGCGTGTTGATGGGTGTATTGTCGGTATGCCCTTCGATGCGGATGGGATTGTTGATATTCTTGAGCTGGGTGGAGACGATATCCAACGGCTCGTAGGCATCATCCTTCAATATATGACTTCCCGGATCGAATAGCGCGGATTCTTTGATATGTATTACCAGGCCTCTTTGATCAACTGTGGTGCTTATACCGACGGGAGTTTCCCGGCGCATGCTTTCCAATCGGATGCGGTCCTTAATACGCTGTTGAATAAGTCTGAGGCGGCCATAGTCGAGAGTATTATCGCCAATGACATCGCTTCGGAGCGATTTTTCGAATATACTTCTGCCTTTATGTAATTGCTCGGAAAGCGCTTCGGTAACATTGTGAAATTTCTCGGAATCGATCTTGGACATGGAGTACATGACGATAAAGAGAGCCAGCAACAGTGTAATCATATCGGCATAAGTAAGAAGCCATCTCTCCTGCCCTACTTTATTGCCGTCGTCTCCCTTTTTCCTTTTGCCGCCAACTCTCACTGAAAGTCCCTCTCATTGGGATTGATGAATGATGTCAGCTTGGTTCTGATTACTCGTGGATTATCGCCCGATTGTATCGACACGACACCCTCGGTAATGAGCTCAAGGTTGGCGAGTTCCTCCTCATGCCTGAATTTGAGTTTTTCCGAGATCGGAATCCAGGCCAGGTTGGCCAGCGCCACCCCCCATAATGTGGCGATAAAGGCCGAGGCGATGGCCGAGGCCATACGCGAGGGATTATCGGTGTTGGCCAGGGTATGGATCAGTCCCAGCACTGTACCGATAATTCCCATAGTCGGCGAGAACCCGCCCATAGTGCGGAAAAGGCCGATTCCGCGGCTGTGTCTATCCGCTATATAGGATATTTCCGTTTCAAGGATAGAGCGCAGCACGGTAACCTCGGTGCCGTCTATAACGAGTTTCAGGGCTTTTTTAAAAAACGGATTGGTAATGGATTTAAGGTTGGCTTCAAGTCCCAGAATGCCGTCGCGGCGAGCACGCTCGGCCATGGCAACGATTTGTTCTATTGCCTCAAAGTGGTCGTATTTTCTGCCCCGGAAGACAATATGCAGATAGCGCGGTATGCGCAGGACCGTATCAAGCGAGGTCGTAACCATGGAGGCGCCCACAGTTCCGCCAATGACGATAAACATTGCCGGTCCGGCCAGAACCGATTCGAGATGACCGCCCTCCCAGACAAATGACATGATTATCGCAGAAATCCCCAGAAGTAGTCCGATAATCGAAGAAATATCCACTTTTATATCCTAAATATTATTAGATTAACCATTACCGCTCTATCACTATGAATATCGGCAGATTGAGCATATTCTAAACAGTTGCGGGCGCTATCATTGGGCAATTTTCGGCAAAAATGAAGGATTTCTATCCCATTGCAAGAGATTGCGGGAAAATAATTTCCGGTTGACTTGGACTAAGGAAATTCTTAATTTTTGATATTAATATTGGGGCAGGAGGATTATTTTGGATACTTTGTTAATCAAAAAGGCTGACATTGCCAAAGTCCTTGGTATGCAGTCATGTATTGATGCGGTCGAGGAAGCATTCAGGCTTTACGGGCAAAAGAAAGTGCAGATGCCTATCATGGGCTATATGTCATTTGATAATTATAACGGCGATATGCGCAGCATGTCGGCTTATATACCCGACTTCCCGATCGCAGGAACCAAGGCCTCCACCGTACATCCCGATAATCCGAACCGCCAGATGCCGACGTTGATGGCTACAATAATCCTGATTGATCCTTCCAACGGCTTTCCTTTGGCGATTATCGATGGTACATATATTACAAGTATGCGCACCGGAGCTGCGGGCGGTGTGGCCGTGAAATATCTGGCCAATGAGAAGATCGATACGATTGGATTTATCGGGGCCGGAGCGCAGGCTCGGTCTCTTCTGGATGCCATGTTCGTGGTTCGTCCGAAAATCAAGAATGTTAAGGTTTATGATATCCGTGAACCGCGGGCCCAGGAATTTGAGAAATATTGCCGCGAAAAATATAATGTCGAGGTACAATTGGAGGGCAGGATTGCCGATGCCGTAACTGGCTGTCAGATAGTAAATACCTCTACAGCCTCCCGTCAGCCGCTGTTCGATAAAACCGTTGTTTCACCCGGGACACATTTCAATGCTATCGGGGCAGACGCCGAGGGCAAACAGGAGCTTTCCCCCTCTATTTTAAGAGACGCAGTGCTTGTAATCGACGACTGGTTGGAGGCCTCGCATACCGGAGAAATCAACGTCCCGGTGCATATGGGAGAATTGAAAAGAGAAGATATTAATGCCGATCTGGGCGAGATTGTGACGGGACAAAAGAAGGGGCGACAATCTGAGGATGATATCACGGTTTTCGATTCAGCAGGTCTGGCATTTCAGGATATTGTCACGGCCTGGAAGGTGTATAATTTGATTCTGAAGAATGAAGAAATCAAATCTCAACTGCATAAGATAAATTTTGCTGAATAGAATTTTATGACTGACAGCCGGCAGCCATTCGCTCCGGTTCAAATAGAGGAAAGATGAAAGCATTTGCCGGTATCGATCTCGGCGGTACGAATATCAAATACGGTCTGGCCGATTCCGAAGGTAAAATCCTGACCAGTAAGTCCAAGCCCGCTCATGCCGATAAAGGCCGCAGCGAAATCCTCAAGCGTCTGGAGGAATGCGCCCGTGAACTTCTGGAATACGCCTTTGAAAACAAGCTGAATGTTCCCTATGTCGGTATCGGTTCTCCCGGAACGGTTGACGCAGACCGCGGCAAAATTCTGGGGGTCTCCCCTAACATTCCCGGATGGGGCGGTACCAATATTTCCACCCGCCTCGAGGAAAGGCTTAAAACGAAAGTGTATGTTGGCAATGATGCCAATATGATGGCCTGGGCCGAAGTACTTTTTGGAGCGGCAAAGGGATATCGTAATGTACTCTGTACAACCGTAGGTACCGGTATCGGGGGCGGCGTTATTATGGATGGAAAACTGGTGATTGGTTCGTCATACAGCGGCGGTGAGTTCGGGCATATTCCGATAGTCAAGGACGGTAAAAGATGCAACTGCGGTTTAAAGGGCTGCCTGGAGGCGTATGCAGGTTCCGATAATTTGATCGCGATTGCAAAAAGAGAGATAAAGGCGGCCGGTTCCAGGAGTAAGTATAAAGGTTCGCTCAATGAGCTCACGGTCCGAAAGATTCTGGATTTATTTAAGGCCCATGATCCTGCGGCATTGAAGGCAATCGAAAAGCAGGCGGGATACATGGCCACAGGATTTGCATCGGTGATACATCTGTTGAATCCGGAGGCAATTGTTGTGGGCGGAGGAATTGCCGAGGTCTGCGGCGCTGATTATATCAGGCTGATTCAAAAAGCATTGAAGCAGTATGCCTTTGAGGATGCCTTGAAGGGCCTGAAAGTATTGAAAGCAAAGCTCGGCAACAAGGCCGGATTTATTGGCGCTGCTTTTCAAAAAGAGGAAATCTGATTTCGAAATCATAAATGATTGATTATATTATCCCGTTATGGATTGAGATGAAGTAAGAGGAGGTCATAAAACATGCCGGCTATTTCAAACAGAGGAAATATGATGCCGGAATCGCCGATCAGAAAACTTGTGCCGTTTGCCGAAGCTGCAAAGAAAAAAGGCAGAACGGTTTATCATCTGAATATCGGCCAGCCCGACATACCATCACCCGAGGACGCACTCGATTATGTCCGCAAAAACGATCTGAAATTTATAGAGTACAGCCATTCGGCGGGAAATGAATCCTACCGTCGAAAGCTGGCTGATTATTATAAGAAATATGATATCGATGTTGATTATACCGATATGATCGTTACCACCGGCGGCTCGGAGGCTATTATTTTCGCTTTCATGTCGTGCATGAATCCGGGTGATGAGGTGATTATATCGGAACCTTTTTACACAAACTATAACGGCTTTGCGATTGAGGCGGGAATAAAGATCAAACCGATCACGGCTGCCATTGAAAATAAATTCGCCCTCCCCCCTGTTTCAGAATTCGAAAAGCTTATCAGCGACAAAACCAAAGCTATCCTGATCAATAATCCCAATAATCCCACCGGCTATCTTTATAAACGCGAGGAGCTGGAGGCCATTCGCGATCTGGTCAAAAAGCATGACCTGTACCTTCTGGCAGACGAAGTATATAAGGAGTTCGTTTATGACGGCCTCGAATATGTTTCGGTTATGCATCTGGACGGTATTGAGGACAGAACTATCCTGATGGATTCGGTATCCAAGCGATACAGCATGTGCGGTGTCAGAATCGGCGCACTTATCTCCAAAAACAAAGACATAATCAGCACTGCGCTGAAATTCGCCCAGGCGCGTCTGAGTCCTCCCGGATATGGACAAATTGCCGGGGAGGCGGCTGTGGATACTCCAGAATCATATTTCGAAGAGGTTCGGGAGGAATATCTGAAACGCCGCGATATCATAGTAGAATCGCTGAATAAAATAGACGGCGTGCTTTGCCCGATTCCGACCGGGGCATTCTATTGCGCGGTTCGTCTGCCGATCGATGATGACAACCGCTTCTGCCAATGGCTCCTGGAGGATTTCGAATATGAAAACCAGACTGTTATGCTTGCGCCGTTGAGCGGTTTTTATTCCACCCCAGGGCTCGGCAAGAACGAAATTCGCATCGGGTATGTCCTGAATGTGGATTCATTGAAAAAAGCGATGAAATGTATTGAGGAGGCGCTTAAGGTTTATCCCGGCAGGGTGAAATAATCATTTATGATATTTAGCGCCGTGCAGGATCGACATGGCGCGGTAGAGCTGTTCTGCCAGCATCAGTTTGGAGAGTTCATGCGGGAAAGTCATCTTAGAAAATGACAAAAGCATGTCGGCTCTTGCTTTAACTTCATCCGATAATCCCAATGCGGAGCCGATCACGAAATCGATCCGGCTCTTCCCTGATTTCAAATTATTTTCAACATATTTAGCTAATTTTTCGGAGCTTAATATTTTTCCTCTTTGATCGAGGACGATTAGCGGGGTTTCCTGATCCAATTGATTCAGAATCCTCTCCCCTTCATTTTGCAGAAAAACATCCCTTCGGGATTCATCAGTAACTTTTTCCGCTTTGATAATGCTCTCTTCGAGTCGGGCATACTTGGATATTAGTTTGCTGTAGTGATCAAATCCGGACTGCACCCAGCCTTCTTTGGTCTTGCCGACCGATATTATGCGGAAGTGTACCATCAGGAGGATTCTATTATTTTTACAATCACCTTACGAGAGCGTGAACCGTCAAACTCGCAGAAGAATACGCCCTGCCATGTGCCCAGTACCAGACTGCCGCCGTCGATCATGATATTGACCGAGGAGCCCATAAGCGAGGCCTTGATATGTGCCGCGGCATTGCCCTCAGCATGTTTGTAGCTGTCCGACCAGGGGATGTTTTTGTCGAGGCTGTTTATGATATCACTTCTTACCGATGGATCGGCGGATTCATTGATAGTAATTCCGGCAGTCGTATGCGGAACATAAACAACAGCCATGCCCTCTTTTACACCCGAATCTTTGACAACCGATTTGACCTTGTCGGTGATATCAACGAATTCGGTATGTGATTGTGTGTTTACCGAAATGGTTTTCATCATTTGAATAAAGCCTCCACAAAGTCCCTTTCGGAAAATTCATCCAGATCATCCATCTGCTCACCCAGACCCACGAATTTAACCGGAACATCGAATAGGTCGGCAATCGCGACAACGATTCCGCCCTTGGCGGTGCCGTCAAGCTTGGTCAGTACCAGTCCGGAAAGCTCGAGAGCCTCATCGAAGACCTTGACCTGCCGCACGCCGTTCTGCCCGGTGGTGGCATCGATAACCAGCAAGGTTTCATTGGGAGCGCCGGGATGAGCCTTGTTGACGACCCTTTTTATTTTCTTCAATTCTTCGAGCAGATTCAGTTTTGTATGCAAACGACCGGCGGTATCGATAATGACAACATCGGTACCTCTTTTCACAGCCGCCTGAATAGCATCAAATGCGACAGCGGCCGAATCACCGCCCGGAGCGGATTTAACAATCTCGGCCTGTGAGCGCTGGGACCAGATTTCAAGCTGTTCCACAGCCGCCGCCCGAAATGTATCGCAGGCTGCCAGCATAACCTTCTTGCCCTGATCGTGAAAGTATTTGGCAAGCTTGCCGATTGTGGTTGTTTTTCCGGTACCGTTTACGCCCACGACCATTATCACATAAGGTTTTTTATCGATAGCGAAGAAGCTTTCGGGCTGACTGCCGTTAACGGAGAAGATTTTGCCTATCTCTCTTTTCAGCAGCTCCAAAATTTCCTCTTCGCCCTGGGGCTTTTCGAGTTTATTGGCCTTAATCAGGCCGTCAATGATCTTCTGCGTTGTGGAAACACCGACATCGGATTTGATCAGTATCTCCTCGACATCATCAAGAAAATCCTCATCGATTTTCTGGTGCATGCCGATCGCGGTGCGTATTTTTCCGAATACCTCGTCTTTGGTCTTGGAAAGTCCCTTGACCAGCCGTTTGAATGAGAACTTCATCGGTTTATCTCAACCTCCTGCTCAGTTTCCTCTTGAGTTTCTTCTGTCTCAATCTCCTCTGTCTCTTCCCCGCTCGCTTTTTCATCATCCTGACCCGCGGTCTCATCCTCGATTTCAAGCTGCTCTCCGCGCTTTTTCAGATCGACAGAAACGATTTGTGAAATCCCGGGACGGGACATTGTGATACCATAGAGAGTCTCAGCCTGCTCCATGGTAAGTTTATTATGTGTTATAATTATAAATTGCGTTTCCTCGGTAAAACGTTTCACCAATTTCAAAAATCTTCCGATATTGGCGTCATCCAGAGGCGCATCCACCTCATCTAAGATACAGAAAGGCGAAGGCTTGACCATGTAAAACGAGAACAGGAGCGCGGTTGCGGTAAGCGCCCTTTCGCCGCCGGAAAGCTGGTGGATCGAAAGCAATTTTTTGCCTCTGGGGCGGGCGGAAATATGTATCGGCGCCTCTAAGGGATCGGCGCCTTCCTCGAGCCTCAGGTTCGCCTCGCCGCCCTCGAACAGCTCGCAGAAAACGTTCTGGAAATTCTCTCGCACGATTTCGAAAGTCTCCATGAATTTTTTGCGGGCAGTGTTGTTGATTCGTGAAATAGTCGTCTTAAGATCTTCCTTGGCCTTATTCAGGTCCTCGATCTGGTTCTTAAGGAAGTCCGCGCGCGATTTGGTCTGCTCGTATTCATCAAGCGCCAGCAGGTTCACCGGACCCAGTGAATCGAGTTTGATTTTTAGCTGATGTAACTCTTCCGCTTTTTCGGCGCGTTCATCATCATCAAAACGAATCGTGCGCGACTGAGCCGTAAGATCGTAGTTGTAGCGATCCAGGGTCTCCGAGGACAGCGTTTCGCGCTGTGATGACTGCGAGTTGATCTTCATATTAATCTGGTGCGCGTTATCGGAAAGCTCCTCGGATTTCTGACGGAGCTGCTTGAGTGATTTATCGAGGTTGTTGAGTTTGGTTGCGATCTCGGTAATCTCACCCTCTGCCTGCATGAGAACGTTTGAGGAATATTCGCGGTCCCTATAGACCTCCTCTATATCTTCCTCGTTGGTCTTTATATCGCGGGTGAACTTGGTAATATCGAAGGTGAGCTCGCCTAAGAGCCTGCTTTTTTCTTCGATAGAATTCTCGATTTCGGTCTGTAATTCTATCAGGCGTTTGTAATTATTCTCCGTTGTATTGAGCGAGGACTCAGCCGTGAACAGCTTCATTTTGAGATTGGAAAGCTGACGCGAGAACTCGTCCTTCTCCTGATT